>JBAPMW010000161.1:0-9539 GCA_049278815.1 Hyphomicrobiaceae bacterium | reverse complement strand
GTCGTTCTTGTCATTGATGAACCGGCGACCGCCACGGGGCGCGTCTACGTGTTGCCCATCACCCACTCGCGCCCGACGAAGGGTGTTGAGGCCATCGAAATTCCCGCCGCCGTCTCCCGCAAGGCTGGACTGGATGCCGCCTCTTCATGGGTCATCCTGTCCGAGTTCAACGAATTTGTCTGGCCGGGCTTCGATCTTGCGCTCATACCAGGACGCAATCCACCGACCGTTGCCTACGGCTATCTGACGCAGGCTTCTTCTCCAAGCTGCGCGATCGATGGCTTGAGATCGACGCCGCCGCCAAGTCACGCGGTGTACCGCGCGACGAGTGATATCTCTCACCTACATGACGATCGTTGCCGCGCGGGTCCGACCCCGTCATGCCGCTCCATCAGGCCACCGTCGCCAGCCCGTTGTTGAGCACCACTACGTCGCGCTCCACCGCGCGGGCGCGGAAGGAGACGCGCTCGCCCTCCAGCCACATCTCGGTGCGTATGGTCTCGCCGGGGTAGACCGGGGCGGAGAAGCGCACCTGCAGGTGCCTAAGGCGGGTCGGGTCGCCGCCGCAGCACGCCTTGACGAGGGCGAGACCGGCCACGCCGAAGGTGCAGAGCCCGTGCAGGATCGGCCGCTGAAAGCCGCCCGCGGTGGCGGCCTTCGGGTCGGCGTGCAACGGGTTCCAATCGCCCGAGAGGCGGTAGATCAGCGCCGAGTTGGGGTAGGTCCTGATGTCGACGCCCAAGTCCGGCGCGGTCTCGGGCAGCTGGTGCGGCGCCGGCTGCGGACCCGATTTGCCGCCCCAGCCGCCGTCGCCGCGCAGCATGGTGGTGGATGTCATGGTGGCGATCGGCGCGCCGGTGGCCTTGTCGATGACCGTGCGCTCGCTGTAGAGCACCGCGCCCTTCTCCCGGCCCTTGTCGAGGAGGTCCAGGACCCGGCCGCGGCCAACCACGGTGCCCGCCGGAGGGACCGGCCGGTGCAGGGTCAGCGACTGCTCGCCGTGCAGCACCTTGCTGTAGTCGACGGTCGACCCCTCGCTTGCCAGCCAGTTGCCCGGATAGGCCAGCACGACGGCCATGGTGGGCAAGGCGAGCAGGTCCTGCTCGTAGACAAACCGCAGGTCGTCAGGTGCCTCCGGATCGGCGCCGCAGCCGAGGCCCAGGGCGTAGAGGATGCTGTCCTTCTCCGTATAGGTGTGCTCGATCTCGGGGAGCTGCCAGTTGAGAAGCTTGTGCGGGTCGAGGGGCATGGGTGGCGGTGGCACCTGTGGTGGTCTCGGATAAGCCACTGTGGAGGAGAAGCTTGAGCCGTGCAACGCGCCAACGGCGCGGGTAAGCGGAATCGCGGCGTCGGCCGAACGGAGTCATGGGGCAGAGGGAGCTATGCCCCGGAACCTGACGGACGGTGACCGGGGGAAAGAGTGCCAAATTTTGCTGTGAGCGAATGCAGCAACATGCGTCGGCTGAGTAAAGCATCTCCCGACACGCAGCACCCAAGAGCCCGATCGGCCCTCAGTCTTCAGGTTGGGGTTCCTCCGCATGCTCAAGGGGGTCGAGTGACGCCGGCCTTAGCCGTCGACCCAAGGGCCGGTAGCCCCGCCCTGACCCGGCGCCGCTAGCCCATCCAGGCTATTGCGGGCTGATCCCAGCTGCATCAAATCTCGCGGCATGAGCCTCGCGCCAAAGGACATACCGAGGCTCCAATCTGAGAAAGGAGATGACCATGACCATGAAGATTGTCGCCGCAGCCCTCCTGGCCGTGTCGGTTCTCACGAGTATGGCCGGTCCGGGGGTCGCAGACGACGCGTCGTGGACCGCCGAGAGGTTCTGGGACGAACATTCTCGCAGGCAGTTCTGACACATCCTTATCCCACGGTGACTGCCGACGTCTTCGAGCCGACGGTGAGCGTCGGCCGCGCGCTCACAGGGGTAGGTGCCAGCGACACGCAGGGTGATCGTTCCCTCCTCAACCAGTTGGCGCAGTCGATCGAGCTTCTCGAATTGGCCGTCGTAAGTGCGTACGAACGTGGTCGAGAATTTGATGCCCCGTTGCGGAGCGCCTTGAAATCCGCGCACTGCAGTGAATGTGCCGCCGTCGCGCACGGCCGGAATGGCGCGCTCGTTGAGCACGGCCCCGTCGGCAAGGCCATCAGCCCCCGAGGGAAAGTGCTCGCGAATCCGGGAGGCCACATCAGGGCCTCGAGCCACTACCACATGAGCGCCGAGTGATTTGACGAGATCGCGGTCGGCATCGGAGGCATCGGCAATGACCGTCAGGCCATCGCGCCTGGCCTGCTGGATGACATAGCCCCCGTAGGCGCCTGCGGCGCCGGTCACGGCGAGCACCTGTCCCGGGGCCAGACTAAGAAGGTCCAAAGACAGACGCGCCGTCAGGCCGTTCATAGGCAGTGTGCAGGCCTCGATATGGGACGTTCCCGCCGGCGCCCGCGCCACCGAGCGGGCGCCGAGCACGATCTGTTCCCGGTAGCCGCCATGGCTGCCCTTGGGCACCACCATGCCCATCACCGCGTCGCCAACGCGCACGCCGGTCTCGACGCCTGGGCCCACCTGGTCGACGATGCCAGCCACATCCATGCCGGGCACATAGGGCGGCGGGTCGCCCTTCTGCTGCTCGGCCCGCGAGCCGTTGCGAGCCAAGATGTCCGTGGGGTTCACTGCCGCCGCATGCACCTGGATGCGCACCTCGCCGGGCCCCGCGTGGACTTCCGGCACATCGAGGACCTGGAGAACCTCAGGTCCGCCGTGCTTCATGAGACCGACTGCTCGCATTGGCGCTGCCCTTCCTGGGTGAGAAGCCGCAGCCTACCATCAAACATCACGAGCGAGAATGATTGCGGACCACATCAGACCACATCAGCCTTGCCCAGACGTCTGCAAGGTTGGAACTCCATCGCGACTTGATCGTCGCGGCTCCGGCCCGCAAACTATTGCCGAGTCTGGTTATACACAAACGGACATTCGGCGATCAGGCGCGGCCGGTGACCGTCGCGTCATCGATGGAGCCCGGTGCTGAGGGTATACCGGCCATCTGATCCGAGGCGGATACGGCAAAGCCGGCATAGTGACTGGCGACGACAAGGGAGGAGTTGCTCAAGTTGCGCCCCTCCCTGGATCTTGGCCAGCGTGTCAAGCCGACGAGCGCTCGAGCAGCTCGATCGACACACCCTCAGGCCCGCGCAGGAAGGCGATGCGTATGCCGGGGCGGATGTTGTTGGGCTCCATCGTGAACTCGGCGCCCTTGGCCTTGAGGTCGGCCACCACCGCATCGATGCCGGTCACCGACAGCCCGAAGTGATCGAGGCCCTGATAAGGCGATGTCGGCGGCGGATTGGTCTTGTCGCCGGCCATCACCGGCAGAATGAACACGTTGGCGCCGCCGACCTTCAGGTCGATGCGCGGCTTGCCCTGCTGCATCGTGCGAATGACCTCGGCGCCGAACATGCGCTCGCAGAAGGCAGCCGTGGCTTCCGGGTTCGGGCTGCGCAGATGGATGTGATCCCACGTGAACTTGACCATGCGTTATTCCCTTCTGACGGTCACTTGTGTGGAGAGTGTAGCATCGCCAGCATACGACCGAGACAAGGGCCTCCGACGGATCATGCCGCACGCCTGCGTTTTCGGATTTGATACGCGGCGCTCGATTCTCCCGCTTGACTAATCGAGGAACTTCGGGCATTGACCCGCGCTCTCCTTCCGACCGCCGACGGCTTTTCGGCGGCAACACTGAGGACCCGATGCGTATCGCATCACATATCGCCACCGCGCTCAGCGCCGCCACCGGACGGTCGGATCGACCGAACGGTTGGCTACCCGTGGGCGCGCGCGGCTATTGGGGGTCCCCCAGTTCGTTCAATTGGTCCGAGCAAGGCTCGAGACTGAAACCGGAATAACCGGCGCAGGGTCCGCCCTCCGCCGCTGAGGCAGGAGGGCAGATGGCCCGCAGAATCAACCGAAGTACATCCAAGCTCATCTCATGTGCCGACAGCGCACGGGCATCCGTGCGCGCGGTCGAACCATGAGTCCGAACGCCTGTGACTACGGCGCCGGCGGCGCCGCGCTCTTTGACATTGTGAAGGTCCATTTCGGACGCGGCGCCGAGCCTCGGCGCACCCACAAGGTCGCTTCCACTCCGGGAGCGGCGCCGCGATCCGTTTGTCAATTGTCTGAGCTGGCTTAGCTCATCGGGCAGAGCACTCACCTCGTAAACGAGAGGCGGGAAGCTCGAGTCCTCCAGCCAGCACCACTCCATGAGCCCCACTCCATGAGCCCTGTGCCGCAATCGTCCAGTGGCAGGGCACCGCTTTGGTAAGGCGGAAACCGGCGTTCGATCCGCCGTTGCGGCACCATCGATGAGCTCTTGGCAATGCACTCGTGGCGAAACGGTAGACGCAGCCGCCTCAGAAGCGGCCGCCGCAACGGCGTGGAGGTTCAAGTCCTTCCGGGTGCACCAGCAATTGCTCGCTTCGCCAAGCGGCCAAGGCATCGGTCTTACACACCGACATTCCCAGGTTCGAGTCCTGGAGCGAGCACCACACCACGCTTCGTTAGCTTGGCGGCCAAAGCACCTGCGCGACATGCAGGGTGACCCGCGGTTCGAGTCCGCGACGAAGCACCACCATCCTCTCCCGTAGCTCAATGGCAGAGCGCCCGGCCGATAACCGGAAGACCGCGGTTCGATACCGTGCGGGAGAACCACCAACAGGAGCAAGGAGACCACCATGTCCACCAAGACCAAACCGGGGCGGCTTGCCGCCGCATCTCCATCGCCGATGGACCCGGAGCGTTCAAGCCTGAGACGGTTGGGCAACGGGCTTTTAATCCGCGCTCAAGAGGTTCGACTCCTCCCGGGTCCCCCAACACCACCGCCTACACACGCCTACCTCAATCGGTAGAGCGCCGTCCTCTTAAGTCGGAGGTTCGCGGTTCAAGTCCGCGGTCGTGTACCAATCTTATTGGCCTGCGACGCATCTGCTGAGGCGAGCCCGTTGTCTGCGGGTCGAGACGGGTTGGATTCCCGTGCAGGTCGCCAGTTTTCGCCAACCCTTGTCACCAAGCAACTACGAAAGGAGGTCCGCGATGTCTATGTCCGCGCATCCAGCGCTCGTGCTCAACGCCGACTTCCGGCCGATGAGCTACTTCCCGCTCTCGCTGCTGTCGTGGCAAGACGCGATCAGCGCAGTGTTGAACCAACGCGTCTCGGTTGTTGCCGAGTACGACGCATGCGCGCGCAGCCCGTCCACGCGGATTCGGCTGCCGTCGGTGGTGGCGCTGCGCAAGTATCAGCGGCAGCCGCGGCGCGTCGCGTTCACGCGCTTCAACGTGTTCCTGCGCGATCGCTTTACCTGTCAGTACTGCGGCCAAGCGTTCGCCGCGTCGGCGCTGACGTTCGAGCATGTCGTTCCACGCTCGCACGGCGGACAGACGACTTGGTCGAACATCGTCACGGCATGCGTCCCGTGCAACACGGGCAAGGGCAACTCGCTGCGCATCAAGCCTCGGCGCTTACCCAAGGAGCCGACGGTCAAGGAGCTGATGGCGGCCAGACGCGCGTTTCCGCCCGGCTACCTGCACGAGAGCTGGGTGGATTACCTCTATTGGGACGCACAGCTCGAGGCCTAACACATCGTCTCGTAGCTCAGCGGATCAGAGCACCGCCGTCCGAAGGCGGGGGTCGCGCGTTCAAGTCGCGCCGAGACGGCCAACAACGGAAGGTTCCGCTGGAGTGGCCGGCAACCCGTCTTGAAAACGGGTGGGCACCGCAAGGTGTGGCGTTCGAACCGTCAGCCTTCCGCCAACACGGGTGCGGGCGATCACAATGATCGCCCGCATCCAACTCGCGCACAGATACTCAAGCGGCAACGAGGCCTGACTGTAAATCAGGTGCCTTCGGGCTTCGCAGGTTCGAGTCCTGCTCTGTGCACCAGCGTCCGTAGCTCAATGGCAGAGCCGCGCGGTGCCAGCGCGCAGACACGGGTTCGATTCCCGTCGGCCGCACCACGTTCAATTCCGCCTGGGAAGCTAATCTGGTGAAAGCGCCGCGTTGAAGCCGCGGAGAGGTGGGCTCGAAACCTACCCCAGGCACCACCCTATCCGTGGGGGTCAGACCGTCTCGCCATCGCTCCGTTGCACGCGGAGCGGGTCTGACCCCCTGGGAACAAGTCCAATCAATCGGGGCACACGCAGGGTCCGCGGATCTCCCTTGCAAGGAGATTGAGCTCGGTTCGAGTCCGAGGTGCTCCACCATTCCCTGATCGTCCAACGGTAGGACGCCCGGCTGTTAACCGGTCAATCCAGGTTCGAGTCCTGGTCGGGGAGCCAGCTTGCCGCGCTCGTCTAGTGGCCAGGACATGCCGGTTCTCAGCCGGCAGACCGGAGTTCGAGTCTCCGTCGCGGCACCAGTCACGCACGCGTAGCTCAACTGGATAAAGCTCCTGGTTGCGGACCAGGGAGGTGCCGGTTCCAGTCCTGCCGTGTGCGCCAGTCAATCAGCGTGTAGGGGAGCCTGGTCGTCCCTGCCTGCCTTGGAAGCAGGAGATCGGTGGTTCAAATCCATCCACGCTGACCACTTTGCCCTCGTAGCTCAGCGGACGAGAGCGGCCGCCTTCTAAGCGGCGGGTCGGGTGTTCGATTCACCCCGAGGGCTCCAAACACGGATGGTTGGCCGAGTGGTAAGGCAGCGCGATGCTAATGCGCCGAGACCTTCGGGTCGCGCAGGTTCGATCCCTGCACCATCCGCCATCTTGTCTTGCGCGCAGCCGCCACGCCAACCCTGCGCGCGATGTGCGGGCGTAGCTCAATGGCAGAGCCGCTGCCTTCCAAGCAGACGACGCGAGTTCGATTCTCGCTGCCCGCTCCAATATCGCCACGTTCGTCTAGCGGCCGAGGACGCCGGTCCTTCAAATCGGGTGGCGCGGGTTCGAATCCCGCACGTGGCACCAATCGCGTTGCCCCTTCGCCTAGCTGGTAGGGCACCGGGCTTTGAACTCGGAGGCCTTGGTTCGAACCTAAGAGGGGCAGCCACTGAAGCGATTGCACGAGTGCGACAGCGCGGAATAGCTCAGTCGGTAGAGCGGAGGTCTCATACGCCTCGTCAGCCGCAGGTTCGATCCCTGCTTCCGCGACCAGGTTTTTCGCCGGCTTAGCCAAGTGGGAAGGCAACGGGTCGTGGCCCCGTCATGAGGCGGTTCGATCCCGCCAGCCGGTACGGGCGTGTAGCTCATCGGTAGAGCGGCGGCCTCCAAAACCGCGTCAGAGAGGGTTCAATTCCTTCCTCGCCCGGCCACCGACGATCTGGACGGATCCGGCGCCGATGCCATTCGCCTGGCATGGCATCGCCGGGGTCGCCACGGACCGGCTATACAAGAGCGGACATCGGCGCTGCTGCGATCGGCGATGCAGGGAGTGCCGCCGAGTACGTCCGTTAGAGGGGGTATCGCGTCAGTGGATCAGCATTGCGTCATCGACCTCCATGCCCAGATCCTAGCCGTGGTCCCTATCTTGGATTGGCGAAGCGACAGTTCAGGCAGCGCAGCACTTCTTGAATTTCTTGCCGGACCCGCAGGGGCAAGACACATTGCGGCCGACCTTGGTCGAGCGGATCGGCTGGTTGCGGCGGCTGTTGTCGAGCCACCCGGTTGACGGACGCGGCTGAGCTTGGTGCCGCGGCACTCGTTTGCGGCGCTCTTCATTGAAGCAATGCCACCTCGACAGCTCGTCGACAGTGTCGCCGAACGGCTTGAGGTCGTCATCCGCCAGCCACATCGCTCGGCCTTCCTCTGTCGCTGCACGGCTCAAATCCTCGAGGAAATGCTTGTACCCGCAGACGCCAGGGTCGATGTACTGGCGCTTGAAGGCAGTCTCGACGATCCCGGAGTAGGCTTCGAGGCCGAGCCTTGCGACGGCCTCCATCCAACCTACCCAAACATAGTTGGTTGCTTGTGGTTGCAGGTTCGAAAAGCAGTCGCGCAGGAAAACCTCCGCCCGCGTGCGGTCGAGGTTGCCTTGCAGCACGAGCGTTACCAACGCATCGCACATCCTGGAGCGGACGAACTCGTCGGCGTGCTTGTCCCGGATTACATCGAACAGGGGCTCGGGATCGCCATCGAACACTTGCACCATGACACGGTTGACCGTCGACGTGACGGCGTCGCCCAGAATTGGACCCAAATGTTCGTCGGGCAGCCGCAGGATTTTCGCGAGGGTTCGATAGGCCGCCTTCTCACGCCAGTCGCCGAGCAGGTGGAAAATGAAGAAGAAGGGCGTCTGCTTCGGACGCTCGGCTGGCGGCAGCGTCAGAAACTCTTCCATCAGCGCGATGAAACGCGGCACAAGCCGCGTACGGTCAATTGCCGCAGCGCGCAACGCGGCGCGAGGGAGGCCATCCGACTGGCTGAACGCCATAAGGATGGAATGCTCGTCCATGATGGCCTCCTGGTGCATAGAGCTCAGCAGGGCCTTGCCCCGATGCTTCTTGCCTCTCACGCGTGCGGCAGACTTTCCCTGATGTCGGGAATGCCCGTCAGGAACACCGCCTCTTTGCAGTGCCCGGTGTAGGCGAAGAAAATGTACTCGTTCCAATGGTTGGCACTGGTGCCATGCTTCATGATGTAGGTGGTCGCATCCATCTTGCGCACGGGCAGCTTCGAGCCGACCCGCTGCCGCTCCCGCTCGAGATACGCAAGCCATTGAGCCTCCGCGCCGCCGCGAACGATGTATGGCGTCGTCGCGACCACGTGATATCCGAAAAGCGCGCTTGCCGGGGGCAGGAGGCGGGCAAGCCAGACTTCGCCAACGTCGCCGCGGTAGCCGGCGGGAACGAGGCATAGGACTGCTGTTTCGGTGCCGATCTCGCGCAGCCGGACGAAGCGCCCTTCGTGACCGCAATGCACGTAGATGCCCAGGCGGGAGGCCTGGAGTGCCGCGACTGTGGTGCGCAGTTCGACCGGCATTTCGGTAAGCTCTGCTATGCGCAGGAAACACGTGCCGATGGTCTCCCTGCTCTGCCCGAACTGGACATCGAACAACGACCACATGGCGAAGTGGCTCGTCGTCACCGGGCTCATCGGCGGATAGCTCGGCATGTAGGTGTCCTCGGCCTCGCCGACGATACGGGCGAACTGCCGCGCCTGCTTGGTCGTCGACAGGTGCTCGGCCGCGATGGAGACCATCGCCTGGGCGTGAGCGTAGACTGCAAAGCAGGGGTCGAGCCCGTTCGCGATTCGCCGCTCGAAGCCGTCGCGATCGATCTGCTCCTCCTTGACCAGCTGCCTCGCCGACCGGTGAGCGGCCAAGTCGACAACAGGCGCTCTCGCCCGGGCAGCTATATTTCGGGCGATCCTGTCGGCGGTTGTGCCCATGACGGCATCTCTCATGTTGAATGGCCACATGTGGTACGCGCGACTGCTGAAGATATAGAGGATGCGCGGGCCGCGGCGGAACCGCTCCACCAACACTGCCTGTGGATTTCGGGCCCGTACACGAGCCGACCTTGCCTGAACGCAATCGGCGACACTCCTTGCG
>JBAPMW010000160.1:0-7931 GCA_049278815.1 Hyphomicrobiaceae bacterium | reverse complement strand
TCGAGGCTCCGGGCGACCCGGAGCGGCGTCGTGAACATCCTGTTTGTCATGAAGACCCGCGGCGACGCCGGCAGCACCCACGCCGTCGCCAACTATGCGCAGGTCGCGCCGAGGCACGGTCATACCGTGGCGATCTACGGCACGCCAATTTCGTATGTGTCGGACCTGCCGTTGACCGTGGACATCGATGACTTCGACCGGGTCGTCTATCTCTTCGAGTCCGAGCTGTACCGCATCAAGCCGATGCGGCAAGCGGCGATGCTGACGAGGTTCCCGCGCAAGTCGCGGCTGATCGTGGACACCGACGGAATGTACAGTCCACTGATCCACCTGGACGCGTACGACTTCAACCATCGCAGCGAGGCCGAGCGCGAATCCTGGATCGGCTATGTCGACACCCTGGGCGACAGCGTCGCGCAGACCGTGATGCCGCCCTCGCGCAATCCGCGGGTCACCGCACTCCCCTTCTTCGGATACAATCCTCAGCTTCGGCTCGAGGCGTCGGCGGCCCCGCCCAAGCGCTACGACATCCTCCATGTGGGCCACAACTGGTGGCGGTGGAGGCAGGTATCCACCGAGCTGCTGCCCGCGATCGAGCAGATCCGCGACCAGCTGGGAGACATCGGCTTTGTCGGCCTGTGGTGGGATCAACCTCCCCCGGAAGGGCCGGCAGCGGGGCCGGAGGAGGCATTCCAGTCGGATCCCGATGTGCTCCGGCGGCTGCGGATCGAGACGCCGAAGGCCGTCATGTATCACGATGTCATCAAGACCATGAGCAGCGCGCGGATCAACATCTTCACGCAGCGGCCGCTGCTCCGGCACTTGCGCCATCTGACGCTGAAATACTTCGAGATCTTCTGCGCCGACACCATTCCGCTGCTGATGCTGGACCGCGATCATGTCGAGGCCGTGTACGGGCCCGCAGCCCGCGAGCTGGTGCTGTCCGGAAACGTTGCTGCCAAGCTGCTCGATGCCCTGCGGCGTCCGGACGACTACAGGGCAGTCGTCGACGAGGTGCGCCGGCATCTGATCGCCCACCACGCCTACGACCGGCTGGTCGAGGACCTTGTGGCTGCGTTGAGGAGCGAGCCCGGCAGCGGAGCCGCGCCATGAGGATCGTGTTCGTCTACTGGGGCTACGAGAACGCCGGCAGCATGCTGGATTTGTGCGGCTACGCGCGCGTGGCCGAGACCATGGGGCACGAGGTTGCCATCTACGGCCCGCCGGGTCCGAAGTTCGGGCTCGACTACTCCCGGCAGCTTGCCGATGCCGACGCCCTGGTCTTCGTATTCGAATGGACAACGGATCTTCAGTACGGCGACCGGCTGGATTGGCTGCGCTTTCTGGAGGTGGTGCCCCGCCACCGCCGCCTCGTGATCGACTGCGACGGCGCCTACAACGACCACACGATGTTCGGCGGCGACTACAATCACCGCGCCGAGGAGACGAGCCGGCAGTGGACCGCCGTCTGCGACAGTCTGTCCGACAAGATCTTCCAGCCGACCTTGCGCCCGCGGCGGGCAAACGTCCGGCCGTTCCTGTTTCACATCTACGATCCCACGTGGGAAAGGCCGCTCGACTTTGCCGCCAAGGAATGCGCCATGACCTACCTGGGTCATACGAAGTTCCGCTGGCGCGGCATGTCGAAGGTGCTGCGCGCGCTGGAGCCGGTGCGGGACCGCATCGGACGCGTGCGGCTCGTAGGCGATGGCTGGGGCGAGCCGGTCAAGTGGGAGCAGTGGCTTGAGGTCCGGGACGACTTCTATGTCGACCGCGACTATCTCAAGAGACTGCACGTCGAGACAGTGCCGGCCATTCCCTATGCCCAAGTCCTCGCCGCCATGAGTCAGGCGGTCTTCAATCCCGTCGTCTACCGCCCGCTCTTCGAGCATCTCCGCTTTGTCACCTGCCGGACCTTCGAGACGCCCGCCGCCGGAACCATCCCGCTCTTCGTGCTGGCCCCGGACTATGTGCGGGAAGTTTACGGCGCGCCGGCCGTCGAGCTGGTCCTGGGAGACGAGACGCCGCACGAGCAGGTTCTCGACGTGCTCGCCCGCCCCGAGCACTATGCTGAGATTGTCATCGGCATCCGCGAGAAATTCCGCCGCCTGCACAGCCCTGAGGCACGCATGCGCGAGCTGCTCAGCTTCATCGAGGACTGAGCGTGCAGCGCGCAAGGACATCGACACAGGAGTCGGGCCGCGGCTCCGCCCCGGCCGGTGGCAACCCGGCTGGTGCCGAGACAGCTCAGCGCATGCAGCTGCGTTACGGGTTCAACGAGATCGACGGCTGGGCGGCGTTCTCCATGGGCGAGCACCGGCACCTGATCCGCCGGCGGCTGCGGCTGATGGGCACGCAGGTGATGCGGCTGTTCGTATTCGACAAGCCGGTGCCTGACCCGTTCGGACAGTGGCGCTGGTTTGCCGCGGTGGTGCAGGCCGTGCTGGACGTTGGCGCCAAGCCGATGATCACGTTTGCCAAGTTCCAACCGCCGTTCGACAAGCCGGCCAACATCCGCAGGTTCGTCGACCGCTGCACGGAGGTGGTCTGGAGCTGCCTTGAGGAGTGGGGCGGCGAGGAGGTGAGGGATTGGTATTGGTGCATCTGGAACGAGCCGAACAATCCCCCCATCGGCGGCGGCGTCAAATACGAGGAGTACCGCCGCATCTACGAGGAGGTGGCAGCCGCCATCCTGGATCTGCTGGAGCCGCACCTCGGCGGCGCCAAGGCGAAAATCGGGGGACCCTCGATCGACGGCACGCAGCAGGCCTTCTGGATGGACTGGATCGCGCAGCTCGTAGCCGAGGTGGACAACCGCAAGATCGGGTTCGTCAATTGGCACATGTACGCCGATTGGCGGCCGGCGGCACCGGGCAAGGGTCTCAACTTCGACCTGAACGGCTGCCCGGATTCGCCCAACGGCGAGGTCTTCAAGGCGCTGGCGATGGCGCAGACGCCCCAATACGAGGCGCGCGCCCGGGGGGTGGCGCAGCTCGTGCACGGCCGCGACATCATGAACGTGTGCGGGGAGATCAACACCGTTGCGAGCCACGAATTTTCGCACACGCTGGGCTTGAACCAGAACGCGTTCGGGGCCGCCTACTATGCCTCCGCCCTCATCCATCTGATCCGCGGCGGCGCGGAGCTGGAGATGCGCTGGACCGCGACATCCAAGCATTGGGATGGCATCGACGATACCTACGGCCTGATGACGATCAGGGGGGAGCCCACTCCGGCCTGCCTCGCCAAGCAGCTGTTCGCCCAGCACGTGCGGTATGGCGACTGCATCGCATTCCCCCGCCCCGGTCGGCAAGACCCCCACCTCGATGCCATCGTGGCCTGGAACGGCGATGGGCGCCGGCGCGGGGTGCTCGTCAATACGGGTGCCGCGACGCGGACCGTGGCGGTGTGCGACTGGGATGAAGGCCTTGCCGACTGCGCCAAGGTCTTGCGCCTCGATGCAAGCACGGGGAACCGGGTGGTTCAGGAGCCGTTCAGCGGGACTGTCGCACTCAATGGCTACGGGATCGCAGTCGTCTCGTCTCAACCATCTGAGATAGAGTGACCGCGCGATTGCGGGATTTGCGACGCCGCTGCATCCGGCTGGCAGCCTCGACCTGAGAAGGATCTCAGCCGGGCGCACGGCCGGAAAATGGGGAGTGATCCGTGGAGCACGTGTTCGGCTGGATCGGGCAGATCTTTCAGACCCTGCTCAGGTTCTTTCCCTGGCTGGTCATCGTTCCGGCCACCAGTGCAGGCGTGGCGTTCGTGCATGGGCGCCGCGTCAAGGAGTGGCAGCCAGGGCTGCACTGGTACTGGCCGCTGGTAACCACCTACAAGATCACGGTGATAGTGCGCCAGACGCAGCGCATCCAGTCGAAGGTGGTCATGACGAAGGACCTGAAGACCGTCACTGCCGGCGCCCTCGTGACGTACTTCGTGGACGACGTCGTCTCGGCGCTGGCAAAGGTCGCCGACCTCCCTTCCGACATCATGGAGCGGTCTCAGGCGGCCATCTATGCCGAGCTGAGCGAGCGCACGCTCTCGGAGATCCAGAGCGGCCGCTTGGACTTCAACGAGCGGCTGACCGCGCGCATCGCCAGCGTGCTGAACGGCTATGGCGTGAATGTGATACAGGCCCAACTGACGGAGTTCGCCCCCTGCCGGGCCTTTGCCATCAACGGCCACGCCGCCGTCGGCAACTACTCGCTCTGGACGGGGTTCTGATTTGTAGGTTGGGTCGAGCGCAGCGAAGACCCAACACATTGGCGAGGCGCCGCGCTGGGGGCGTTGGGTCTGCGCTTCGCTTGACCCAACCTACGATAAGCCCAACGCCGCACGGAACCCATGCGCAATGGCGGCGCCGTCCTTCTCGGGCAGCGCCCATGGGTCCTCGGTGAGGGCGATCTTGGCGACGGCCAGCACGGGGCCGGGCGTCCTGAAAAGGAGCGTGGCCAGCTCGTTCGCCGCGCCCTGCTCCGTAACGGTGAGCGTCTTGGCGATGCCGAAGCCCCTGGCGACGGCGGCGATGTCGGTACGGCCCGAGGTGAGGCCGCGCTGGCGTCCGGTCTCGCCGAAGCTCTCGTTGTCGAGCACCAGGATGCCAAGGTTGGCCGGCGCCTGGTCGGCCACCACGCCGAGCGCGCCGATGCCCATCAGCATCTCGCCGTCGCCGGTGACGCACACCACGCGCCGGCCGGGCTGCGCCAGGGCGACGCCCAGCGCCGTCGGCACTGCCAGCCCCATGCCGCCCCAGGAGTAGAGATGCTCCGGGCTGTCACCCGCAGCGAAGCAGTCCCAGGTGGGGCTGCCGAGGCCGCACACGATGAGCGCGCCGTCGCGTCGCGCCAGCAGCTCAGCCACGAACGGGCGACGGGCGATCTTGTTGGATGCCGTTGCGCTCATTTCTGCCCGAACCCCTTGGCGCCGACGATGCGCTGGCTAACCAGCACCGCCGCGCTGACCCGGCTGTGGAACGCCAGGTCGGCCGCGGCGGCGAAGGTCTCGCCCACCTCCTCGGGCCTCTCGACGGGGAAGCACTTGACGCCCACCGCCTCCAGCGCCGGCCGCGTGGCCTGGCCCATCGGCACCTGCCACGGGTTGAACTCGCCCCACTGGCCGCGCATGGTCACCAGCATGAGGCACGGCGCCCGCAAGGCCGCCGGCAGCCCCAGCGCATTGATGCAGTTGCCCACGCCGGAGGACTGCATCGCGATCATGGCGCGCCCGCCGCCAAGCCAGCAGCCGGTGGCGACGCCGATGCCCTCCGGCTCGGTGGAGAGCGTAACGAGGCGCATGGCCGAGTCGGCTTCCACCAACCTAAGGAGGAGGGTGAGTCCACCGTCGGGGACGGTGCAGACGGTGGCGATGTTGCGCTCACGCATGGCGCGGAAGACGTCGGTCGACCAGTCGTGGGCTGCGGTGCTCATGCGGCGGTGTATTCTGCTGGCGGTTCTTCGAAGCTTCCTGGCACATTCCTGAGAAGGCGCCGGCCGTGAACGACGCGTAGGACCTCGATGCGCGTAGGTTCGACGCGATACATCAGCCGGTACTCAAAGGCGAAGGTCTCGCGGCGCTTCCGGTCTTGGAATTCAGGAATCATGCGGTTGGCATACGGGAAGTCGACGGCGCGGAATGCCGCCTCACGGATTTTCGTGACCACCCCCCTGGCGACGGCCAGCGAGGCGACACGCTCCAAATAGGAACCGATCTCGGCTATATCGGCCTCCGCCCCTGCCGACCAGACTATATGTCGAGCCATCGGGCAAACCTGCGATCGAATTCCTCCTGCGGAATACCCTCGCCGCGATCGAGCTGCGCCTCCGCCTCCAGCACCTTGATCACCACGTCGAGGTGATAGGCGATGTCCTCCAGGGTGACGCTGTCGGGCAGGCGGTCGAGGAGTGCCCGCACCTCGTCCTTGGCGGAGAGCTGCGCATTGACGACGACCTCGGCAGTGTCTGCGGCCATGGAATGCTCCACTGCTGGCAAGACTACACGGCAATCTAACCGGATTTGTTCGATTCCACAAATACTGGAGTCGAGGAGGCGGGCGGATGCATCCTCAATCCGCGAGGCAGACGGAGAATAACCTTGCCTTGCAGATGGCGGCATTTCAGGGTTGCCGCCGACGAATGGAGGCAAGTGCGTCATGGCTGCGGAACCCTACGACATCGTTGTGGATCGAAAAAATCTGGCCAACGCCCGCTTGTCCCCCGCGCCGCCCATCGAGATCGGCACGGACCAGGTGCATGTCAGGGTCGACTCGTATGCCCTGACGGCGAACAACATCACGTACGGCGTCGTCGGCGATGTGATGAAGTACTGGAGCTTCTACCCGGCTGCAGTCGGCATGGGGCGCATTCCGGTCTGGGGCTTCGGGACGGTCGCCGCGTCCAGCCGGCCGGATGTGCCCGTAGGCGAGCGGCTCTACGGCTTCTGGCCCACGTCCAGCGATGCGCTGCTGACAATTGGGCGCGCAACGCCCGCGGCGCTGACGGAGACCAGCCTTCACCGGAGGGAGCTGGCCCCGGTCTACAACTCGTATGTGCGGGTGGCGGTCGATCCCGGCATGCAGCCGGGCAGCGAGCCCTTTGTGTCGCTCATGCGGCCCTTGTTCACCACCTCGTTCCTGATCGACGACTTTCTGGCCGAGAGCGGTTTCTTCGGCGCCGGCACGGTGCTGATCACGAGCGCATCGAGCAAGACGTCGATCGGGCTCGCCTACTGCCTGCGGCAGCGCGGGGCAGACCGGCCGGAGGTCGTCGGGCTCACGTCGCAAAGGAACGCCGCGTTTGTCGCGGGGCTCGGCACATATGACGCCGTCGTCACCTATGACGCACTCGGCGCGCTGCAGGCGCGGGACGGCGCTGCGGTCGTGGACGTGGCCGGAGGTGAGGCGACGCTGCGGGCGATCCATTCGGCGCTTGGCGATGCTCTGAGATATTCCTGCCGCGTCGGGTTCACCCACTGGCAAGACACCAAGCCGGCGATCGCGGATCTGCCGGGCGTGCAACCGGTTTTCTTCTTCGCCCCGGATCGCGTCAAGGCCCGCCGGGCGGACTGGGGACCGCAGGACTTCGCCAAGCGGGTTGGCATCGCCTCGGCGGCGTTCGTCGCCGATGCCCAGCGCTGGCTGAGGATCGAGACGCATCGTGGCCCGGAGGCAATCGTTGCGGTCTATCGCACACTCCTGAAGGGCGACGCCCGGCCCGATGCCGGCATCATCTGCGTGCCGTGAGCGACCGTCGCTTCCAAATGAGCGACGCTCTGTGGACAGCCGGCAGAGAGGGGCTCCCAGGGCCGAAGGCGAGCGCAGCAATTCATCTCAGAGTCGCCTAGACTCAGTCGCGGGGATGGATGGCAGCTGCATACTCGCGCTCACACGCGTGATACTCTGCCAGCGCCTCCTCGAAGCCGCCAGGCACGTTGCTGAGGAGGCGTCGGCCGTGGACAACACGCAGGATGCGGATGCAGTCTGGCTCGACGCGATACATCAGTCGGTACTCGTAGACGAAGGTCTCGCGCCGGTCGGAATCCTGAAACTCTGGGATCATGCGAGCGGAATACGGAAAGTAACGCTGCCTCTCAGCGGCCTCCCGGATCTTCTCAATGACGCGCCGGGCACCCAACGGCGACTTCGGGGCAACGTAGCCCTCGATGCCGTCAAGGTCGGCATTCGCGTCCTCTGTCCAAACTACTCTGCGCGCCATTTTTCCTCGAACCTCTTGAAGACCTCCTCATGAGGGATGTCGTTGCGCGGGTCCGAGGCCTCGGCCTCGATAACCTTGATGTAGACGTCGAGGTGATACTGGATGTCCTCCAGCGTCACGTCGTCAGGCAGGCGATCTAGTAGCGCGCGCACCTCGTCCTTGGGCGACAGCTTCGGCTTGGCAGCGACAGCGGTGTCGGCGGTTTTGCTTGTCATAGGC
>JBAPMW010000159.1:0-2131 GCA_049278815.1 Hyphomicrobiaceae bacterium | reverse complement strand
GCCTTGGGGCTCACGCGCACCGCCAGCAGGACGCCGCCCTTGGCGCAGCGCCAGGGCTGTGGCCGCGGCGCGGCGGTCATCACGTCAGCTTGTACAGGTTGCCGATCACGACGATCTGAATGAAGAGGCAGGCGAGGATCAGCACCATCGGCGAGATATCGATGCCGCCGAGGTCTGGCAGCCAGCGGCGGATCGGCCGCAGGAGCGGCTCCGTGAGGGCGTTGAGCCCCATCCAGATCGAACGCACGAACTGGTTGTAGGGGTTGATGACATTGAAGGCGATGAGCCAGCTCATGATGGCGCCGGCGATGATGATCCAGATGTAGAGCTGGATGACCATATTGATGAAGCTGAGCAGCTCGCGCATGGGTGCCCTCGACTAAGGCCGGCGATGGCGCTGACATGTACCGGCATGCGGCCGTTGTCACAAGGGGTGGCGCACGGGGCGGCAGCGCGTTGTATCGGCGTCTTGACATTACGATTGAGCGCCTGTGCACGCGCCCGTGGGCGTTGCTTGGCAGCGGGAGCCAGCCGGGGCCCGATAGGCCCGGTCCTGCTCATTTCGGTGTAGCGGTCCGGAAAGCTCTCCGGACTCATCTCACGGTCGGCCCATCGAGAAATCTGAAGCTGAGCCGCAGCGGCGCGTCAGGCGTTCGCCGCCTTCGCCAGCGCGAAGCCGAATGGAGCGCTTGTCTCCGTGTGCGACCAGGATCTGGAACAAACATCGAACATGGCGAATGAGTGACAACCGAGGATCGCCTGCTCGAGATGTGCGTGCCACCCTGAGGCTTCCGCATCGGCGCGCGCCGAGCCACTCCGGCGAGCAGCGCCTTGCTTGACAAGCCCAGGCCCCGTTACCTAAATGGGCGCACCTTGGGGGCCGTAGCTCAGCTGGGAGAGCGCTGCAATCGCACTGCAGAGGTCAGGAGTTCGATCCTCCTCGGCTCCACCAATTAGATCGATAACTTAGCCCGAAGCATACCCTGACCGTCTCTGCGCGTGTACTCAGCCTTCGCACAACTCGGCCGGTCAGAGCAAAGTTGCGCAATGGTGCCGCCCGGGCCTTCGGCGGGGCCACTGGATGCCGCAGAGGCGTGCGCCGCTCGTATTCCTGACCAGGCTCGGCGTCGGCACCGTGCACAAGCTCAAGAGTGAGATGGCTGCGGTCTGAATGGCCTCGCACCAGCTTCATGGTAGCTCAATACCCGCTTCCGCCGCGGGAACGTCAAGCTGGACGAGGTGCCCAAGCACGTCGATGGGAAGCTCAACAAAGCGCGGGCGGAGCCGGCCACCAGGAAGCAGACGGCGCGGGAGTTGGCCTCGCGCAGGTCCACCTATGCCCAAGCGTGCTGAGAACCAGTGGCGATAGCCGGGACGCAGGTCTGTTGCCTGGATTGCCGGCTGGCTGCCGGGCGAGCAACGCACCGGCCGTCTCCTCCGGGCTCGACCGGGCAAAGGCCGGCTGCCGCCGGGATCAGCCGAATGGTGGATGCGGCGTGCCGAAGAGATGTGCTATTCAGCGCATCCAACTGATTGTTCACCCCGTGAGGAATGCGATGCTCTCGACGTTTGAGATCGTGATTTACGCCACGGCGCTCGTATTGTTGCTGCCGGTGCTCCTCTATGCCTCGTTTGCCGGCTCAGGCGTGCCCGAGAGCAGCCGGCTTGCCAAATATTACCGCGCCGAGAGGTATCTCAACTTCGCGGGAAATCTGTTCCTGCTCGCAACCTGCGCCAATGCCATCGCCAAGCTCGGCCTGCACTTCGGCTATATCAATGCGAGTGTGTCGGACAGCCTGATGCTCGTGATCGGGGTGGCATTCGGCGTGACGCTCCTCACCTATCTTGCCCTTTGGATCAGGGCAGCTCTCAAAGTTCGCCGCGGCAGTGGGATTCATGCGTGAAATCTGCAGTGCGGTCTCGCTGGGCGAGGTGGCTACACTGCCAGCTTCCGTTCTGCCGCTCGGCGTGCCGCCGTGCCTTGGCCGCAGCGCGTCGATTCGAGTGTTCGGCCGCAACGACACGCCGCGGCCTTTCGACCTGACCGCGTAGCGGGGAAAGCGCGGCACGGGGCCGCCATATCCAGCCGCCTACCTGACGGGCCATCAAACCGCCGGTGACGGCCATCACC
>JBAPMW010000158.1:0-2739 GCA_049278815.1 Hyphomicrobiaceae bacterium | reverse complement strand
GCATCGTACCGCTTATGTGGCGGAATCCTCAAGGGCACGCTGGAATCCCTGAGGGCTTAGCCGAGCGTGACTGGGTTTCCTTCGAAACCGAGTTTGAAGCCGCGCTCGATAAGCTGGAGCGGGCGATCAACCTCGACGACGTGCTCTGGAGGCGGGAGCACGCCCAATGGTTGAAACGTGCTACCGACTGGGACCGCAATGGCCGACTAGAAGGCAGCCTGATGCGCGCCGGCGAGATTACCGCCGCGCAGAGTTGGGCTAACCGCAGACCGCAGATACCACTGGCCATCCCTGACGTAGTCACTGACTTCCTGAATGCGAGCCTCGCCAAAGAGGAACGCGACCGTGAGGAACTGCTTTCTCGAGAGCGGCGCATCTCGGCAAGCTTCCAAAGACTTGTCGGCGAGGAGGCAGGGAGGGCAATCGCCGGGCACCGCTTCGGGTCTGCGATGCGTATAGCACTCGCAGCGGAGCCAATAGAGGATGAACGGAAGAGGGGAATCACGTCGGAGCCGACCCGCCATGCGTATCTCGCTATGGCCGCGCAGTCGTCACTTTGTCTGGTCTGTCTTTCTGCAAGGAGGTCATTCTGAGTCAGGGGACCCGAGCGGCGCGCAAACAAGGCCTCGTTTAGGGGGTTAACCCGACTACGTTGCGAGGCCGACGAGAAGCCTCATTGACCGCCGTTCGTGACAGCACTTGAAGCACGACCCGGAAGTCTTCGGTACCGCAGCGATTCCGTCAGCTTTCTTAGGCACTTGACACGCTCCGTTCGTCGTAGGGGCCCGCCGGCCCATCGGTCGGGCGAAGAAAGCGTGCTGCGTCAAAGTCCGCGAGCTGGGCTGCAAGATGGTCGAGGACCATCCGGGGGGCAAAGGTGCGTACATCCGCGTTCCAGTCGTCGGCGCGGGGGAGAAGGAGATGTGGTTGGATACGTGCGTCGCGGGCGCGCTCCGTCAGCCGCGTTGCAGCGCGTCGGCCGGCTGCGTCCCTGTCGACGGCGATATAGAGGCGGCGCAGGGATGGTGGGAGCAGCAATCCCGCGAGGTGCGCGGCGGAGAGCGCGGCGGCCATCGGCATATCCGGCAGCAGAGATTTGAGCGAGAGGATGGTTTCGATGCCTTCGCCTGCCGCCAGGACATCGCTGACCGCGCCGAAGCGCACGGCGTTGCCGAGCAGGCCGCCCATGGCGCGGCGCGGATCGCCGAGCGGCGCCTTGGCGCAGCCGTCGCGCGCGAGCCATGTGCGATGGAGGCCGGTGATGTTGCCCTCAAGGCCGGTGACGGCCGCGATCAGGGCGGGCCAAGCTTCGAGCGCGGCATCCTTGTCAGCACGGTAGAAGCAGCCGGGGTGAAAGCGGAGCGCCGGAAACCGCAACGGAGCCGTGATGCCGCGCGACCGAAGGTAGGTTTCGGCGAGGGTGCCTCGAATGGCGCGCGAAGCGGCAAAAAGCCTGCGCGCCGCCTCGCTTCTGTCGGGCCTTTGCGCGATGTGCGAAGGGGAGGCGTGGCGAGCGGGCTCGTTCAGAAAGGCACGGGCCTCCTCCAGGGTGTCCCGGAGACTTCTATGGTTGCGGTTGAGAGCGATGAGATCGAGCAGATCGCCATGCTGGCCGGCTGCGGCGTCCGTCCAGCGCCCGGCGGCGCCCCGGCCGCAGGAAGGTCCCGTCAGGCGGACGAACAAGCTGCGCCCCGCATTGCCGTGGACGTCGCCGGCGAGCCAGTAGTTGCCACAGCGGCGGCCCTGCGAGAGATACTCCTTGCAGACCGCTTCGGCGTTCTCGGCAAGGCGGGCGGCAAGCGAGGCGGCATCGCTCTTCATGGCACCACACCGGAAATCGGCATCCCGGCTTCGGCAAGTGCGGCGGGCCCGGCAGCCATGGCTGCGGGGCCGGTGCGTGGGCCCGGGTGTTGCAGCGCGTGGAGGTACTTGACAGCCTCCGACGCGCGCGCGGCCGCGGCGAATATCGCCTTGGGCTGGTCCTTGAGGAGTTGCACCCAGCTGGCGAGATACTGCGCGTGGTCGGCGCGCACATCCTGGGTGATGCCAAGCTCGGCGCACAGGAACGCTGAGCCGAGCTCGGCGCATAATTCCTCCATGGCCCGAGCGGCCGAGGTGAAGCGCTTGCCAAAGTCGCGGTCAAGGCGCGACGGGTGACCTGTGTAGTGAATATGCTCATGCGCAAGAACGGCGAAATACGCCTCGCTCCGCGTCATGGTGGAGCTGCCCGTGAAGAGGCACTCATCCGGCATGTGGATGGTGTCGGTTGAGGGCCGGTAGCAGGCCTCTTGTCCGCCATGCACGATGCGGGCGCCGATGGCCGCGAAGAAGCGGTCCGCGTCGAAGATGCGCTGGATGGGGCCGAGCGGCTCAAGTTGCGGCGGCGGCGTGTAGCCCTCCACCTGGGCGCAGTTGAACACCCAGGACGCGCGCGCCACACGGCGCTTTCCGTCATCGTCGGGGTCGTCCGGATCGGGGTCGGTGTCGTAGTGGCGGTAGAAGACCACGGGGTTCGCCCTTTCGCCCTTCCGGACCTGGGCATCGAGCTGCTGCCATTGCTTGTAGGTAGCCCACAGAGGCGCGGCATAACCGGCGGTCTCGGCCGCGACCCAGAGCGAGACGATGTTGATGCCGTTGTAGCGGTTGCCGGTCAGGGCATTGACGGGGAGCCAGAGCGGGTTGCCGGACTTGCGCCACGGCAGCGCGGGCTCGCCGGGGTTGGCTTGGATCGCCTTGATC
>JBAPMW010000157.1:0-1724 GCA_049278815.1 Hyphomicrobiaceae bacterium | reverse complement strand
GTCGGCAGCATCCTGCGCACCGCTCCCCTGAAGGAAGCGCGCGCCAAGCGCGAGAAGGGTGAGATCGCCGCGGCGCAGCTCAAGGCGGTCGAGGACGAGGAGATCCGCAAGATCGTCAGGAAGCAGGAGGAGGTGGGCCTCAAGCTCGCCACCGACGGCGAGTTCCGCCGCTCCTGGTGGCACTTCGATTTCTTCGGCGATCTCAGGGGCGTGGAGGTCTACAACGCCGAGCAGGGCATCCAGTTCAAGGGCATCCAGACCACCGCGCGTGCAGTGCGCGTGACGGGCAAGCTCGACTTCCCCGCCGACCACCCGATGCTGGAGCACTTCAAGTTCCTCAAGGCCACCAGCAAGGTCACGCCGAAGATGACCATCCCGGCCCCGCCGGTGCTGCATCTGCGCAACGGGCACAACGCCGTCAGCTCCGGGATCTACCCGGAGATGGGCGCCTTCTTCGAGGATCTCGGGACGCTCTACGGCAAGGCCATCAAGGCCTTCTACGACGCCGGCTGCCGCTACCTGCAGCTCGACGACACCACCTGGGGCTACCTCTGCTCGGCCGACGAGCGCGAGAAGGTGCGGGCACGCGGCGAGGACGTGGACGCGCTGCCCGCCATCTACGCCCGGACCATCAACACGGCGCTGAAATCCAGGCCGGCCGACATGGTCGTCACCACCCATGTCTGCCGGGGCAACTTCCGGTCGCGCTGGATCTCGGAGGGCGGCTACGAGCCGGTGGCCGAGCAGCTGCTGGCCGGCATCGACTACGACGGCTACTTCCTGGAGTACGACACCGACCGCGCCGGCGGGCTGGAGCCCTTGCGCTTCCTGCCCAAGGGTAAAAAGCGCGTGGTCGTCGGCCTCGTCACCTCCAAGACCGGCGAGCTGGAGAAGAAGGACGACATCAAGCGCCGCCTCGACGAGGCCGCCAGGTACGCCCCCCTCGACCAGCTCTGCCTCTCCCCCCAATGCGGCTTCGCCTCCACCGAGGAGGGCAACGACATCACCGAGGAGCAGCAGTGGGCGAAGCTGAGGTTGGTGGTGGAGGTGGCGCGGGAGGTCTGGGGCGAGTAGCGCGCTGCGCGCCCTCCCTCTCCCCGCGCATCGCCGACCTCGCCGCGCGCTCCATCAGCGCGGGGAGAGGGCCGGGGTGAGGGGCAGCAACGTAACGTAGGAGTCGATCATCGCGATGACCCCGTTGTGCGCTTCCGCTTCTTCGGCTTTGACTGTCGCGAGCTGGCTCGCCCCGACCCGCGAGCCTCGCGCAGGGCCGCCACATCCGCGAGGTCTTGCGGGCGGCCTGAGGCGAGCTTGGCGGCGATCAGATCGTCCGCTGAGATCATGTTGGCCCTCAGCCCCGTCTCCGGGTCCACGACGATCCGCACCCTGCGCGACCAAGCATCATCGAAGCCTACGCCACTGATGTCGGGCAAGATATCCACAGCCTGCGGTGGCGTCCCATTCGGAAGAAGGTGCCAGGTTCCGTGAGGCCCGAGGGCGTGAGGCTGCGGACAGGCGCGCCGAACTCCTGGAGAGCCGCATAGAGGGCGGCGGCGTTGCGAGGGTCCGCCTTGATCGGGATGTCGAGATCCTTGGTGGCACGCGGCTGCGCATGAAACATTACCGCGTACCCCCCGACGATCAGATAGCGCACCGCTTAGCGTTTACGACGGACAAGAGTTCGATGAAGCTCTTGAACATCCTCGCCCTTCATGGCATAGGCC
>JBAPMW010000156.1:0-4305 GCA_049278815.1 Hyphomicrobiaceae bacterium | reverse complement strand
CTTCAAGGCGGAGGTGGAGAAGCGCTCCGATGGGGCGATCTCCATCGAGATTTTCGACAGGGGCAAGCTCTACATCGACGACAAGACCGTCGGGGCGGTCGAGTCGGGCGCCATCGAGATGGGCGTGGCTGGGCTCAACCAGTTCGCCAAGCGCATTCCCGCCATCGATATCATGGAGCAGCCGTTCCTCTTCAACTTCGAGGAGCTGGTGAAGGCGACAGCCACCCCCGGCAACCCGATTCGCAAGCTGATCGATGCCACCATCCTGGAGAACATCGGGGTGCGGGTGCTGTGGTGGCAATCGGTGGGCAACCAGATCTTCATCTCCAAAGGCAAGACGACCGAGGAGCCCGCCCAGATCCAAGGTCACAGGATCCGGGTCTTCAGCCCCACGCATGAGCAGTTCGTCAAGCATTGCGGCGGCATTCCCGTGCTGGTGGGGGCCAACAAGACGCCTGAGGCATTTCAAAGCGGGCAGATCAACATGGCGACCGGCGCCAGCAGCCTGATCGCCAACCGCCAGCTCTGGACCGTGGCCGACAGGATCACGCGCACTCTGCATGCGCCGATCGAGTTCTTCCTGATCGTCAACGAGAAGGTGTGGCAGTCGCTGCCTGAGGCGCACAAGGCCATCCTCCTGGAGGCGGCGGGGGAGGAGGAGCGCCAAAGCCGTGAGAACGTGAGCAAGATCGAGGCCGGCCTCTATGCGAAGTTTCAGGAGAAGGGCATGACAGTCCATGACCTGACTCCGGACCAGGTGGCCGACTGGCGCGCCTGCAGCGCCAACATCGTCGAGGGGTATATCGCCAACAACTCCGACCTGGCCCGCCAGCTGATGATCGCCTACGGCAAGCTGCGCACCGATCCGTGCTGCACAACGGGCCCGGCGATTTTCGGCAGCTTCAACCGGCGTTGAGACCTGGCTCCGCGAAGATGCGATCGCGCTGACGCGGCGACAGGCTCGGAAGGCGGAGGGTCTCACACCGCCTCAGCTCGCCAGCACCTCAGTCAGATCCACATCGAGGCCCGGCGGCTCCAGCTTGAGGCGGGGGCCGGTCACAATCTCCGGCTCGAGCACACCGGTGGCCCCACGCTTGTGGTGGATGAGAAGCGACCGATCAGGGTCAATGATCAGGTAGTGCCAGAGGCTCGGCAGGGTGAAGTAGCCCTGTCGTTTGACGCCGTGGTCCCTTCGTTTGGTGCTCGGCGACAGCACCTCGACGAGGATCAGCGGATTGGCGACCTCCTGCACGCCCCGCGGCACCCTGGGGCCGCAATAGACCAGCACGTCCGGGCGAGCCAACTTGTCAGGAGAGAGCCGCACCATGGGGCCGTCGACAGCCCCGAAGCAGGGCACGCCGGCGCACCTGATGGCGTCGTGCAGCGCCCGGTACATGGCGCCCTTCGCGTCCCAGTGCTCCGAGCGCTCCTCCTCGAAGCCGGGACCGTGCCTGACGATCACCTCGCCGTCCCACAGCTCGAACTTGCCGGCCTCCGGGAGCTGGTGCTCGGCCCAAGCCAGGAACTCATCGGCTGTCATCTTGTGCTTCGGCAGGGTAATCATGACGACGGCGTATCATGCGCATGCGGCGATGTACAGGGCGTCGGAGAGCGGCCCCGCGGTGCCCCCGCTATGGAAACTGGATGAACTCCGCCGGCACGGCGTTGGTGAGCCACACGGCGCTGGCCGAGCGTACGAATTTGAAGCCGGCCGACCACATTTGCCCCGCCGACACCCGCAGCACCACCGGGTGTCCATGCCGTCGTGCCACCGACTTGGCGGTGACTGCATTGGCGGAAAGGTGCACATACTGGCGCAACCCGGGGATCAACCCGGCAGACTTGATGGAGACCACCGACGTAACGGCGGTGCCGTGGAACAGGATCGGCGGCGGCTCGCTCGGCTCTATCCCGAGATCGATGGCCACGGTGTGGCCGTGGTTGGCCCTGATGCGGCCGGCGCCGTCGCAGGTGAAGCGCTGCTTATCGCTCCCCTCCGCCACGTCCATGACAAGCTCGCGCGTAAGCAGCCGACCGTGGGCGCCGGCACGCTCGATCAGATCGTCGATCCAGGCCCATCCCTGGGCATCGAGCGAAAGACCGATGCATTCGGGCTCATGCCGCAGGACGCGGCTCAAGTATCTGCTGATGTCCCTGCGATTGGCGGAATCCGCCGGTCCCATCGCGCCTCCCCAGTCAGAAAACTGCCCCTGCGCATAGAGCTGCGACCGGATGAGCCTCTGCCATCCGGGTCCCCACCCGAACCGGCCCACCCCTGACCACGATTCGGTACGTGCGCACAGTCTACCATCCTGTGGCGCGCGTGCTAGGCTCGACAGGTCCAACAGTGTTTCGCAGCACGAAAAAATGCGAGGAGGCGTCCCGTGGCTAAAGCCCGCAAAGTCATCATCACCTGCGCGGTGACCGGCTCGATCCATACCCCGTCGATGTCACCCTATCTGCCGATCACCGCGCAGGAGATTGCCGATGCCGCCATCGGCGCCGCCGAGGCCGGCGCGGCGGTGGTGCACCTCCATGCGCGCGACCCCAAGGATGGGCGCCCGGACCAGTCGCCGGAGGCGTTCGCGCCGTTCCTCAAGGTGATCAAGCAGCGCTCCAACTGCGTGGTGAACATCACCACGGGCGGTGCGCCCACCATGACGGTGGAGGAGCGCGTGCGGCCCGCGGCCACCTTCAAGCCCGAGGTGGCGAGCCTCAACATGGGCACCATGAACTTCGGGCTCTACCCCATGCTGGAGCGCCAGAAGGAGTTCAAATACGACTGGGAGCGGCCCTACCTCGAAGGCTCGCGCGAGCGCATGTTCAAGAACACGTTCGCCGACATCGAGTACATCCTCACCACCTGCGCCAACAACGGCACCCGCTTCGAGATCGAGTGCTACGACATCGGCCACCTCTATACGCTGCGCCACTTCGCCGACCGCGGCGTGGTGAAGCCGCCGTTCTTTGTTCAGTCCGTGTTCGGCATCCTGGGCGGCATCGGCCCGCACCCGGAGGATGTGCTGCACATGAGGCGCACCGCCGACCGCCTGTTCGACGACCAGTATCACTGGAGCGTGCTGGGCGCCGGGCGCAACCAGATGGCCATCGCCGCCCAGGCCGCGGCCATGGGCGGCAACGTGCGCGTCGGCATGGAGGATTCGCTGTGGCTCGGCCCCGGCCAGCTCGCGAAGAGCAACGCCGAGCAGGTGGCCAGGGTGCGTCAGATCATCGAGGGCGTCGGCCTTGCCATCGCCACCCCCGACGAGGCGCGCGAGATCCTGGCGCTGAAGGGCGGGGACAAGGTGGGGTTCTAGCCTTCGCGACTGCGCCCGCTCGTCTCGGCGACAACGGGGGGGCAAGCGGGTGCCGGGCCGACGACTCTGGCACCCGATCACTTGTCGTCCTATCGGCGAGGCTCGGTTGGGGAAGCCCCCCCGTCACTTCTCCGTCGGAACGGCGGTGGTGGCTTTGCCTGTGGCACCCTTCTTGGCATCTGTCAGGCCGGCCGCGTTCTTGAGCGCCTCAAGCACCATCTCAGCCTTCAGCGCCCTTGCTTTCGCCCGGGCGAAGTCGGTGTTGGTTACTTCTCCAACAGTAAATCGGTCCTTGGTTGCCTCGCTGTCCCTTTTGAAAACCGCCAAAGCCCGGGATCTGACGTCGATGCGTATCTCCAGGATCTCGTGTTCAGTGACTGCCTCCTTCCTGCTGCGTGCAGTCATGACCTGGAGAGCCTCCAATTCTCGAAAGTAATATTCGGTGACGTTGATAACATCTTCGATGGTTCGCTGCCCCACACGTTCCTCTTCCCGTGTTCCTGCCTGCAGGATGCCCAGCTCGTCGACCAGCTGTTGCTGTAGCCTCAGCAATTCTGGCGTGATCTTGTGCAGCGTTTCAGGGAATTCGTGGTGCAGGCCCATTAATGCTCCCGTGAGGTCGGCCGGCTTGCCCGATTGTGCGGAAGCGGGCGGCGCAACTTCGTTGGTCGCGAACAGGAGGCACACGCTTGCCGCAGTAAGCATTGCCGGAATGGCAACAAACCGCAGACACCGCACGGATCTCATGGTCTACCCTCCGACTCCAGAACGATGAACGGTATCGTCGGATTTTGCCCAGAGGTTGGCAGCGGTGTCAGAACGCGGAGGGGCACGGAGGGTCTTACAGCTTCCGGCCGTCCCGCAACGGCGTGCATGCAATGGTGTCAGACCCAGAGGGTCTGCTGACACTTCTCATGCCCGGTCCACGCGAGCGGCGTAGCAGCCAGGCGCCGCGAAGTGGACGTGAAGGTACTCCGCCCGGGGCTCC
>JBAPMW010000155.1:0-1548 GCA_049278815.1 Hyphomicrobiaceae bacterium | reverse complement strand
AGATCGAGCAGCCACTGCTCGTAGGCCGTGAGCGGCGAGCGACTGTGACCGGTGCCGGGCTTCGCCGCGATGCTGCCCGTTCTGGCCCACCGATCGAGCCAACGCACCGCCGTCGAGGGCGCAAGGTTGAGCAGGCGCGCGACCTCCCGCCGGCTCTCCCCATCCTCCACCATCGCAACTGCACGCTCCCGCAAGTCTTTCGAGTAGCCCTTCGCCATGGCTCCCTCCGCCGCCGCCGACGGAGCACTCGAATCCGATTTGCGAGACCGCGGGAATCCCCCGTGGCAGTTCCGATTCACATCAAGTAGAAACCGCTCTAGTGTCGCCAGGGCCGCAGCAAGCATTGCGGCGCCCACCATATCGAGCCTGCGTGCCTCGCGTTGGTCCTCAGGGGCATAGGCCGCTAACAGCGCGAGGGCGGCTAGCGCCAAGGGCGGATTGATCCAGAACACGAACTGCCAGCCGAACGTCTCGGTCTGCCAGCCGCCCAGGATGGGGCCGCCCGCGGTCGTTAGCGCCGATGCCGCCGCCCACACGCCTATCGCGCGGTTGCGCTCGGCCCGAGGGTAGGTGGCGCCAATGAGAGCGAGGCTCGCGGGGGTGACAATAGCACCAGCGATGCCTTGCCCGATGCGGGCGGCAACTAGCCAGGCGATCGTCGGGGCAAGAGCGCAGGCGGCCGATGCCACACCAAACAGGAGGCAGCCAAGCGCAAGCATGCGCGCCTTTCCATAGGCATCTGCAAGGGCGCCGCCAATCAAGGTCAGGGCGGCGAGCGCCAGCACGTAGCCGTTCACGACCCACTGCACCGAAGCCAGGTCGGCGCCGAGCGCGGTCTTGAGCTTCGGCAGCGCAACAGTCAGCGCGGACCCGTCAATGAAGGCCATCGATGATGCGAGCACGCACGCGATCAGTACCATGCGACGGCGCAACGGCGTGATCTCGCGTCCGAGTTCGCGTGGGCACGGCTCCGCAGTTATCAGGCCACGACTGCAAGGCTCGGCAAAGGGCTGGGCCATGGCCTTCCTCACATGTTCGCCAGCGACTATAAGACTAGGAGCCTGTCCGGATAATGGCCGCTTTCCGCTGGCCTGGGTGCGGCGAGTCGGATTCAGTGCGGCGCATGAGCAAGACCTTTCGCGCCTGGAAGATCGACGAGCCGCTGCTTCTGCCGGTGACGGTGCAGGAGTTTGTGCCCAAGGAGCATCTCGCGCGGTTCGTGTTGAGCGTGGTGGAGGAGGAGCTGGACCTGCGTGAGATCATGTCCTGCTACTCCAGCCTGAAGGGCCAGCCGCCATTCCATCCGGCGATGATGACGGCGCTGCTGCTCTATGCGTACTGCGGCAGCACCTATTCGTCGCGGCGCATCGCCAAGGCGTGCGGGGAGCGCGTCGACTTCATGAGCCTGGTGGGGCTCGACGTGCCGGATTTCCGCACCATCTGCGAGTTCCGCCGGCGGCATCTGGTGGCGCTGAAGGGGCTGTTCCTGCAGGTGCTGGCGCTGTGCGACAAGGCGGGGCTGACGCGGCTCGGGCATGTGGCGTTCGA
>JBAPMW010000154.1:0-9120 GCA_049278815.1 Hyphomicrobiaceae bacterium | reverse complement strand
TCCGCGCGCCAAAGGAGGTAGGCGCAACCACCACACCATCTACGGCGCCAATCCCCTGGGGCTGTCGATATCGCCGGCCTTCAGCCGAACGACCTCGCTCGCGCGCAGACCGCAGCCGTAGCCGAGCCCGAACAGCACACGGGCCTTGAGCGTCTTTGCCACCGCCAGCAGGCGCCTGGTCTCCTCATGACGAGCGGGATCTTCTGCGGCTCCTTGATGTGATAGATCTCCTCGGCCAGGTCCAGACGCCTGAGCGTCACGCGGAAAAGGAATCTCAAGCCCGTCATGGTGCGGTTGCGATTGCAGATGCTCGCCCCGCTCTCGGTCAGGTGCAGCTGAAACCGGCGGATGTCCTCGGCCGTGGCGGTGTCGGGCGGCCGCTTGAGAAAGGCCGCGAACCGTCGGCAGGAGCGGATATGGGCCTTCTGCGTGGCGGGCTGGAGCTGGCGCCCGCTCATGTCCTCGATCATGCGCTGGCGCAGCGGGCTGATAGTGGCGATACCCATGGCGAACTCCCGAGTGAGGTTGACAACACCTCGATCCTCAGGCCTCACCGCCCGATCAGCGATGTTCTCTCCATCCCTCGACGAGCACGCCGACCGGAACCCGCGCAGCGGCTATCGCGGCAGCGATTTCGTGCAATGGCACGACCCTGAAGTCTTCGGCACTGCAGCGATTCCGGCAGGAATCAGAGGGGCTTGCTCCGTCGGCGGCGCGCGCCCTGTACGCCCGCACCCAGACGTTCGGGCCGTTGAGTGAACCGGCCGCGCGGGACCCGCCGTGCCATCGCGCAATTCCGCGGCGCCTGAACAGCCATCCAAGGCGTCCCGTACGACCACCAATTGACGCGAAACCGGCCCCCCAATAGCCTTTTCGCACACATGGAAGCCCACGCGACCAACGCCGGGCAACGGGAGGACAGCATGATCAGATCGGCTCTTACATTCGTGATCTTCACAGCCTTCGTGCTCACCGCGGCACTGGCGCAGGCGCAATTGACCGACGCGCAGAGGTTGGAACGCAACAAGAAGAACGTGGTCGAATTCTACAACGCAGTGCTGAACGAGAAGGATTTCGAAAAGGCCAAAACCTATGTCGGCGCCACCTATATCCAGCACAATTCAATCGGCGCCGACGGGCTCGATGGCATCAAGGGTTTTATCAATTTTCTGCGCGAGAAATTCCCGAACAACAAAAGCGAAATCAAGCGCGTCTTTGCGGAGGACAATTATGTGATAGTACATGTCCATGCCATCCGGGAGCCAGGTACGCGCGGCAACGCGATCTTCGATCTGTTCCGGTTGGACGATAACGGCAAAGTGCTTGAGCACTGGGACGCAGTGCAGCCCATCCCGGATCCGGCTAACGCATTGAACAAGAACGGCATGTTCTGACGTACGACCGCCGCGCATCGCTTGGGGGTAGGCAGGGCTTCGCACAGCCGGCCCTGCCCCTCAAACCTCAAGCCTGCGCCCCCGTCACCTCATCTCGGTTGGGCTCGCTGCTCTTTCACCGCATGGTCACTCGCGTCGGCCGGCAGCCGAACGCCCGCGTTGGCCTGGCGCAGGACTGGAGTCTTCGGCACTGCAGCGATTCCTTCGGGTTACAGAAGCACTTACCCCTTCTCCACGAGCCCGCTGCCATGCGTGCTGGAACCCTACGCAGACTCTGGTCTGCATCGTCTCGGCAACTATCGGGGAAGCGCAGCTTAGGGCGTAGATGCCGAGGGCGATGATCGCCACCTGGCGCCATCCCCTGCAATATTCGTGCGCCGCGCTCGAGCTGAGGCAGTCTGTGAGACAGAGCTGCAACCATGGTGCTGCGGACCCGGATCGCCAGGATACAGGCTGCGAATGACAGTTGTCATTCAGTCGTTTTACCGTCGAAATGCTCTTCTTCGGCGTCTGCGTCGGCTTTGGTCGCCTGCACGGTCCCGTCACGATGCTCGGGCGGCGAGTAGATCGTATATAGCCGGAGCGCCTTGTCGCCCGTGTTGACGATGTTGTGTCGTGCTCCCGCAGGCACGATGATGGCATCGTCACTCTTGATCTTCGAACGGTGACCGTCAATCCAGACCTCGCCCTTCCCTTTTTCGACACGGAAGAATTGGTCGCGATCGTCGTGCGTCTCCTCACCGATCTCCTCGCTCGGTTGGATCGCCATCAGCACGAGCTGCAGATTCTTGCCGGTATAGAGCACGCGACGGAAATCCGAATTCTCCTCGGTCAGTGCTTCGATGTCGGCCACGAAACCCTTCATCACCGGGGCCTTGGATTTTCTGGACACCCCCGCCACAGAGGGCGACCAAGGCTTTTTACGGAGCGTCATTGATGACCACCAAAGCGTTGCGCATCTTGCGCCATCCTCGGAAGCAAAGTCATTGCTTAGCTTTCACGAGAGCGGATTGCCTTTTTTCTTCCACTCTTCAAAATTCATGATGACGGCAATCACGTTGGTGAAACCGATGTCTTGAAGTTGCTTGCTCGCCAGCGTCGCTCGGTCACCGGTCATGCATTGCACGTAAATTTTGCGATTCGTGTCCACTTGTGCGGGATACCCGAAAAGTTTCCAGATGCGGAACTCCAACAGACCGCGGGGGATGTTGACCGCTCCTGGAACGTGCCCCGCTTTGAATTCCTCATCCTCGCGAACATCGAGCAACACAGCGCCATTCGGGTTCTTCACCGCCGCCAGATACCCATCCATATCCGCCGTTTTGACCGACTTGCGAATCTGCAAGACGTATCGGTCGATAGAATCGGGCCAGTTTTCGCTGGCGAGAGCGGGGGTTGCAATTCCGACGATGGTCAAAAGTGCGACGGCCACACTGAATTTGCGTAACATGATGGGCCCTCCACAGAGACCTCGAACAGTTTCCGTTATCGACCATAACGTGCGTCAATCTGTATCCGTTTACGGTGTACACAGATAGACTAGCGTCGTGATGCTTCATCAGAGACGGACTGCGTCCGATTATCGGACAAGTGGTGAACTTCAGCTTCATGACTGCCGAAGACTCATCAACGCAACGCCCCGTTCAGGCGGACGTTCAACAATACCTGATGCAAGATCGCAAGGGACAGCCTCGGAAACTACTCAGACCTATTGCCGCTACGGCTGGCCTCGCCGCGACAGCGGCGTGACGTCGGCGAGTGACTCGCCGAGATAGAGGGTGGTCGTGCCTCAACGCGTATCCAATTTCAGGCACTTGGACGTGCGCTTTCTGCAGTTGCTCACAGCCGCCGTTGTGCAGGTTTTGGACGCCTGCATGACGATCCCATCCGCGTGCGCCGAGGGGAGGCGTCCGATTAGGTTTCCTAGCTAGACCTTTGCCAGTGGCGGGTCGGCAAGTTTCCCTGGTGGCAGGCGTTCCGGCACATCGAGTCTCGCTACGCCGATCCGCTTATCGGCCATCCCATAGTAAACGTCGAAGCGATCCGGGGAGCCGAGGTCGTCGCGCCGATCGATGGCGGTGGGAAACACGACGTTGGCTACGATCCCCTGGCGTTCCTGTGGCAACTCCGGTGTCAGCACCGGTTCCCGCGACCGATAGCGGACAACGTGTGGAAGCTCTTCGGAAAGCACCAGCACCCCCGCCGAGTAGCGCAGCTCGCGTGCCGACCCGGAAAATGCCGAAAGCTCGCTGACGCCGTGGTAGACGGTCAGCCAACCATGCCGGGTCAGAATGGGCGGCGTACCGCCGCCGATTTTTAGCCGTTCCCATGGTTCCACCGGGGTGGCCAGTCGGTGATGCGAGCCAAAATGGCAGAGGTGAAACGGCTCACAGTCCGCCATGGCCGTTGAGCCATAGGAAATCCAGATGCTTTCGCGATGGAGATCCACCAAGCGGGACGCGGGGCAACACGCCGTTTCCTCCGGACGAGTTCCGGGAAAAAGCGGCCGCTGGAGGATGGCTAATGCCGGCTGTCCTGATGGATCTGGAATAGCGACAGGAAAGACGCTGGCATCCTTGTTATCCACGCCTTCGAACTTAATCCCCTCGTATGGCCGGAAGGTAGCCAAGCCCAAGCGCTGCCAGCGAAACAGGTCGTCGGATACCGCCAGGGCGATCCGTGGGCCGTCTGGCGAATGCGCGGTATAAGTCATTACGTAGCGTTTGAGAGGTTCGACGAACGTAATACGCGGATCCTCGCAACCTCCGCTACCATCCTGCCGCCGCTCGTAATCCGCTTCCGGCTCCAGTGCAATGCCGAGTCGCTCGACGCCGTCCGGATCACCGGCCTCATTAAACTGGACTCGCGCCATACCGATGCGGGAGTAGTTGCCCCGCGCGACGAGCCGCGGGAAGAGGTAAAGCTGACCATCAGGGCCACGCGCGGTGGCTGGGTTCAGGACGCCTTCGGTCTCCAGCGGATTACCCGGCTCCGGTTCCATCACCAGCCCAAGGCGCTGCAATTGGAAGTCACTCATCCATTTTCCTCACACGGTCGCGCCTGGTCGCTATCGAAACAAGCGATGATTGCTTCGATTAGTCCGTTTCGTCTCATAGGGATCTCTGACCTGGATAGGAACAACTCCCTTTACCGGATGCATAGGTATTTTCCGAGTCTCGCTTGCTGTTAACGCGTGCGCTTCTGTGGCAGCGACCGCCAGACTCCTGCCCAGTTGGTCTCTTTGCGAGGCGGCAGCCTACGTCGGTGAGGCAGCGTCCCCGTGGTTGGTTCTTCAGGGGGCAGCCGTTGACATGGGTCAAAGCGCTCATGGCGATATGGCCATCCCGTCTCTTCCAAGGCCAGAGGTCGTTGTGCAGAAGGGGGCGGCAATTGGGAAACACCATGCTGGAGCGAACTACGGCACGAGCGGGCCAGGACATACTTGCGTCGGCGTACTGGCTGAGCGCAGTGAAAGCCCAGGCCGCGCTGTTGAACAAGCGCACAGGCCTCCTTGCCATCGCGCTGTCATTGATCGCCATTGGCGGGGGCTACTTGTTCCTTTCATACCGGCCCATCACCGTGACAGTGGGAGAGGTGTCTGCGAACGTGCCAGTCCGCGTCTTCGGCCTCGGTACCGTGGAATCCCGTATTCTGTCCAAGGTTGGTTTCGAGGTTGGCGCAGCTGTCACTGAGCTCAATGCTGATCACGGCGACATTGTCAAAGAGGGCACCGTCCTCGCGCGGCTGCACGCCACGCAGCAAGATGCAAAAGTGGCCAGGGCCAAGGCCGCCGTTCTCAGTGCCCACGCCGCTAGACAAAAGGCAGAGGTCAACGTCACCAAAACGCGCGCCATCCTCGCTCAAAGGCTCACAGCGAACCGGCGCAAGCAGCAACTGGTCGAAAGTCGTGTGACCTCCCCGCAGTCGGCCGAGGAGGCGCAGCGCGATGAGGACGTCGCCAAGGCTGACGTTCTGGTCGCCGAAAGCGACATCGAGGTTGCAAAGGCGCAGCTGGCCGATGCGCAATCGCAGGACAAGTATGAGAAGGCCATTCTCGATCAGCACACCCTTGTCGCACCGTTCGATGCCCTGGTGACCGAGCGCCACAAGGAGCTTGGGACGGTCATCAAAGCGGGCGATCCGATCTTCACGTTGATTGCCTCTGGCTCGGTGTGGGCGCTGGCCTATGTGGATGAGGCACGCGCAGGCGCGATCAAGGAGGGGCAGCCCGCCGAAGTGCGGTTGCGATCCCTTCCCCAACAGGTCTTTGCCGCTCGGGTCGTGCGAATAGGCATCGAGAGCGACCGCGTCACCGAGGAGCGGCGTGTCTATGTCAAATGCGACGTGTGTCCTGTTCCCTTCCATTTGGGCGAGCAGGCCGAGGTGCTGATTCAAGTTGCCGTACTCGAAAAGGCAACGCTTGTACCCGAAGTTGCTGTCACAGGCTTTGACGGCAGCAAGGGGACCGTGTGGACCGTTGAGAACGGGCGCTTAGCTCGCCGTGTCGTTTCATTCGGCCATCGCACGCAGGATTCGCGGCTGCAGATCATTGCTGGCCTGCCCGATGGCGCGCAGGTCGTCACTGAGATCAGCGCCGCATTGCACGAAGGCCGATCCGCGCGGACCGTGGCGGAGGCCAAGCGATGAACTTGGCCTATCGCGACGTGCGGCACAATCTGTTCCGATTCTTGCTGACCTGCTTCGGACTGAGTCTGCTCCTGAGCGTCGTGCTGGCAATGATCGGCATCTACCGCGGCATTGTTGTCGACGCCCTGACAGTGGCACGTAACCACCGTGTCGATCTTTGGGTGGTAGAAGCCGGCTCACGAGGGCCCTTCGCCGAAGCGTCGCGCATTCCCGGCGACAGCCGCGAAGGCATCGCCCGGCTTGCCGGTGTGACGGAGGCAGGCTCCGTCACCTACCAATCGGTCGAGGCAGAGCACCTGGGCAGAAAGATTAGGCTTTACGTCATCGGCTTCGAGCCGGGTCGCCCAGGTGCGCCAGAGCGGATAAGCAGTGGCAGGGCGATCGGGCAAAGCCATTTCGAGATGGTTGCCGATCGCGGGACGGGGCTTTCTCTTGGCGATCGCATCAAGCTCGGGCGAACCACCTTCAGCGTTGTCGGCATCACGGAGAACCAAGTTGCCTCGAGCGGCGACCCGGTCATATTCATTACTTTGCTCGATGCGCAGAAGCTTCAGTTCGACCTTGCGCCTTCTGCAGCCCGTGTGCAGACCGCGCGGGGAACCCAGGGCGCCAGCAAGGACACCGTCAATGCGGTGGTAGCGCGGATCGCCCCAGAGGCTAATGCAGACACCGTTGCGGAGGGGGCGCGGCGTTGGAGGCACCTCTCCGCAATGACGCAGGTCGAGCAGGAAAGCATCCTGACGCAGTCCCTGGTGGATCGTGCGCGCCGGCAGATCGGCATGTTCACCAGCATTCTGCTGCTGGTGTCCGCCGTCATCATCGCGCTCATCATTTACACCATGACCATGGAGAAGCTGCGCCAGATCGCCATGTTGAAGCTGATCGGGGCACCGGACCGAACCATCGTCGCCATGATCGTGCAGCAGGCACTGGCGCTGGGCTTGACCGGGTTCATGTTTGGAACGCTGCTCATTGCCAATATCAAAGGGTTCTTTCCGCGGCGGGTCGTGCTAGAACCCGACAATGTGCTGGCGCTTGGAGGGGTTGTCTTCCTCGTCTGCATTCTAGCAAGCGGACTTGGCGTCCGAGCGGCGCTCAAGGCAGATCCAGCAACCGCGCTGGGGGGCTGAGCATGGACTTGGCCCCGCGTCCAGAGCCACTCGTCAGCCTGCGAGGCATCTCCAAGCATTTTGGGGCGGGTGAAACGCGCATCGACGCGCTGCGACAAGTTTCTATCGACGTCGCGCCGGGTGAGGTCGTGGCCCTACTCGGCCCCTCAGGTTCGGGAAAAACGACGCTCCTGAACGTGATAGCCTGCATTTTGGATCCCTCGGAAGGCACCATGAGCCTCGAGGGCGAGGTCGTCTACGACCAGAGATGGCTGCGCACCGACCTACGACGCCTGCGGCTGGACAAGATCGGTTTCATTTTTCAGTCTCACAACCTGCTTCCATTTCTCAACGCAATCGACAACGTCGCCATCGTGCTGCAATTGGCCGGCTACGACCACTCCGCTGCGCGTAACCGTGCCGTTGAGCTTCTTGAATATCTCGAGGTAGGCAACCGCCAGAACGCATTCCCAGCAAAGCTCTCGGGTGGCGAAGCCCAACGCGTTGCCATCGCTCGCGCGCTCGCCAATCGACCGCGCATCATCCTCGCTGACGAGCCGACGGCGGCCCTGGATTCGAAGCGCGCGCAGATTGTCATGGACCTGTTGCGCAAACTTGCTTTGGACCAGAACGCCAGCGTCATAGCGGTTACCCATGACGAGAAGATCTTCGATCGTTTCGATCGTATGTTCATGCTGCGTGATGGCCGGCTCGAGGATGAACGGCGCATGCCGGCAGCTGCATAGCGAGATCAAGGCCAGACCATGAACTTCCACCCCTGGGGGCGGATGAGCAACCCGTCGCCCACATGGCATGGTAGACGAAGGCAGGCATCGGACGTCATATCAGATCCGGTGCGGTCCAGGCGGAGTGGTTGCAGAAGCGGTGTGTTGAAACAACTATGAGCATCGTCACCCTGACCATGAATCCCGCCATCGACATCTCCGCTGATGTTGCGCGGGTGCTGCCGACACACAAGCTCCGCAGCACGTCGGTGCGCCGTGATCCGGGCGGCGGCGGCATCAACGTGGCCCGCGTCATTGCCAGACTCGGTGGCGAGGTGCGCGCAATCTACCCGGTCGGCGGTCCGATCGGCGACCTGTTGCGCCGGCTCGTGGACGCGGAAAAGCTCGCCAGCGAGACAATTCCGCTGTCGCAGGACACGCGCGAGAGCTTCACCGTTGAAGAGAGCAAGACAGGAAAGCAGTATCGCTTCGTGCTGCCCGGTCCCGAGCTCACCCACGACGAATGTCGCAAATGCCTCGCAGCGGTCGCACAAATGCAGCCAACGCCAAGCTTTTTCGTCGCCAGCGGCAGCCTGCCGGCTGGCGTTCCCGACGATTTTGTTGCCAGAGCCGCCCACGCAGCAAAAGCGCTGGGGGCCAAGGTGGTCGTCGATACTTCGGGCCCCGCCTTGGCGGCCGCGCTTGCAGAGGGTGTATTTCTTGTCAAGCCGAACCTGCGCGAGCTGCAGGAGCTGACCGGATCGGCGCTTGACGGGCGGCAGCAGCGGCTCTCGGCCGCCCGTGATCTGATCGAGCAGGGGGCCGCCGAAGTCCTTGCGCTCACGCTGGGCCAGGATGGAGGCCTGCTTGTGACGCGGCGGCAGGCTTTCTACGCGCCCGCATTGCCGGTGGAGCCGGTCAGCGCAGTCGGCGCCGGCGACAGCTTCCTCGGCGCCATGATCTGGAGCCTTGCGGCAGGTCAGGGGATCGAGAATGCCTTCCGGTACGGCATGGCCGCCGGATCAGCTGCGCTGCTCTCGGCGGGGACCGAGCTGTGCAAGGCAGATGACGTGTTGCGTCTCCACCCGCAGGTCCACCTGCAACCGCTTTAGCGACGTGCTTGGCTCGACCTGAGAAGGACGAGCACGGATGAGCAAGACGAGACGGAAGCGCTACAGCGCGGAGTTCAAGGCGAAAGTTGCGCTGGAGGCGATTCGCGGCGAGCTGACGCTGTCGCAGCTGGGC
>JBAPMW010000153.1:0-4504 GCA_049278815.1 Hyphomicrobiaceae bacterium | reverse complement strand
GCCGCAGGTCCTCCCACACCATGTCGACGATGCGCCTCCCCGTCTCGTAGGCGATCTGGGCGCGCTCCTTGTGCGGAGCGGGAATCGCGGCGCAGCCTGGCAGCGACATGCCGAGCGCCTCGGCCAGCGAGTTCATGGTCGAGGCCGTGCCCATGGTGTTGCAGTGGCCGGGCGAGGGCGCGGACGAGGCCACCAGCTCGATGAAGCCGTCGTAGTCGATCTCGCCGGCTGCCAGCATCTGGCGCGCCTTCCACACGATGGTGCCCGAGCCGGTGCGCTCGCCGCGGAACCAGCCGTTCAGCATCGGCCCGCCGGAGAGCACGATGGCGGGGATGTCCACCGTGGCCGCTGCCATCAGCTGCGAGGGCGTGGTCTTGTCGCAGCCGGTGGTCAGCACCACGCCGTCGATTGGGTAGCCGTAGAGGATCTCTACCAGCCCCAGGTAGGCGAGGTTGCGGTCGAGCGCGGCGGTGGGTCGCTTGCCCGTCTCCTGGATCGGGTGCACCGGGAACTCGAAGGCGACGCCGCCCGCCTCGCGGATGCCCTCGCGCACGCGCTGCGCCAGCACCAGGTGATGGCGGTTGCAGGGCGACAGATCGGAGCCCGACTGGGCGATGCCGATGATGGGCTTGCCCGAGCTGAGCTCCTCGCGCGTGAGGCCGTAGTTCATGTACCGCTCCAGATAGATGGCGGTCATGTCGGTGTTGGCCGGGTTGTTGAACCAGTGGCGCGAGCGCAGCTTCCTGATCTGCTCGGGCGTGGGCGTGATCGGCATGGGCGTTTCCTGGGGTTCGGGGTCGTTGTTCGGGCGAGGCTGGCTCGGCCCCGGCGCAGGCCGGGGGATGGCCCGTCATGATCGAGCAGCGCCGGCCGGCAGGCAAGCGGATCGTCCCGCCCCTGCTCGACCCGCCGCCGTTTGTTGGCCGATCTCGATGGGGATCGCGCTGGGACGTGGAGGTGCTTGCGATGCCAATCTCGGCGCGGTGTGCGCGTCGCGTGCCCCACCCACCGACGTCATCCCGGCGCCGATCGTGCCCGACAGGGCACGATCGGGACAAGGCCGGGACCCATGCACCTCGAAACAGAGTGACTGGGCTCCCCAGTAGCCCCCGGCTCTCGGCGTGACTCACTTGATCATGTTGTTGGGAATGACGAGGGCGATCTCGGGGAAGACGATCAGGATGGCGATGCACACCATCATGGCGAACCAGAACGGCAGCACGCCGGCGAAGATCTGGCTCATCGGCACCTCGGGCACCAGGCCCTTGACGATGAACACGTTGATGCCGACGGGCGGGTCGATCAGCCCCATCTCCAGCACGATCACCATGATCACGCCGAACCAGATCAGGTCGTAGCCGAGCGTCTGCATGATCGGGATCACGATCGGCAGTGTCAGCACCAGCATCGAGAAGCCCTCGAGGAAGGTGCCGAGCACAATGTAGACCGACAGGACGATGATCAGGATGACGACGCGGGGCACCTCAAGCCCGGCCAGCATCTTGGCGACGCTCTCGGGCAGGCCCGAGAGGGCGAGGAACGGGCCGAACACCAGGGCGCCGATCAGGATCAGGAACACCAGCGACGTGGTGCGCACGGTGTCGACAAGGATCTCCGCGAGGTTGCCGCCGCCGAGCGAGCGGCGCCACAGGGCGTACAGCAAGGCGAGCGCAGCACCCACCGCAGCCGCCTCGGCCGGCGTGAAGACGCCGACATAGATGCCGCCGATGCTGACCAGCACCACCACCATCATCGGGCCGGCGCCTGCGAAGCTCTGCCGCCGCTCCTGCCACGACGCGCGCGGGCCGGGCGGGCCGTAGGCCGGGCGGAGCCGCATCCAGATCGCCACCGTTGCCATGAAGATGGCCGTCAGCAGCAGGCCCGGCAGGATGCCCGCCAGCAGCAGCCGCCCGATGGACTGCTCGGTGAGCAGCCCATAGATCACGAAGGCGGTGGAGGGCGGGATGAGGATGCCGAGCGTGCCGCCGGCGGCGACGGTGCCGGTGGCCAGGCGGTGGTCGTAGTTGTAGCGCCGCATCTCGGGCAGGCACACTTTGCCCATGGTGACGGCGGAGGCGACACTGGAGCCGGACACCGCGGCAAAGCCGGCGCAGGCGAGGATGGTGGCGTGCGCAAGGCCGCCGCGCCAATGCCCGATCCAGGCGTAGGCGGCGGTGTAGAGGTCGCGCGCCATGCCCGAGACCGAGCCCAGGTTGCCCATCAGCACGAACAGCGGGATGACCGCGAAGTCGTAGACCGCGGCATAGGAGTAGGGATAGGTGGCAAGCGCCGCCAGCGCCGGCTGGAAGCCGTTGAGGATGCCGAAGCCGACGATGCCGACGAGCAGCATGGCGATGCCGATCGGCATGCGCAGCACCATGAGCAGGAGCAGCACTGCGATGCCGGCGAGGCCGATGATGTCACCGCGCGTCATCTGTAAGGGTCCTTGCCGCGCAGCACCTCGACGGTCTGGACCAGGAGCACGACCGCATACACGCCCGAGCCCAGGGCGACGGTCATCTGGAATGGCCAATGCGGCCAGCGCACCATGTTGGAGACGCGCTGCATGGAGGTCAGCGCCTCGGCGGCCGTGAGCCAGGCGATGGCCGCGAACAACACCGCACTCGCCAGTGTCAGCAGCACGGGCACGAAGCGCAGCTTCGGGTTCTGCAGCGGCCGGTCCAGAATGTCCACTGCAACGTGTCCGCCGGTGAAGCCGCAGTAGGCGATGCCGAGGAACACGATGACCGACATGGCGAACTCGGTGATTTCGAGCGAGCCCGAGAACGGTCTGTTGAAGAGGTAGCGCAGCACCACGTCGAGCACGGTGTAGCCCATCAGCATCATCAGGACGACGCCGCCGCCGAGTGCCATCAGACGCAGAAAACGGCCGAACGGCTCCATCAGTCCCCCAGCGTAGGTTGGGTTAGCGCGATAGCGCGTAACCCAACATGGACGAGCACGAACTATGTTGGGTTACGGCCCTTCGGGCCTAACCCAACCTACGAAATCACGAAAGCACGCCGTAGCTGGTGAGCAGCCCGCGCGCCGGCAGGCCGGCCTTCTCGCCTTCCTCGGCCTTGCGGTTGATGAGCGGCCGGAACGCTTCCAGCCAGCGTCCGTGCTCTTCCGTCGAAAGCGTGATCAGCTCGCGGTCCTTCTTGACCGCCTCGATCGCCCGGGTGTTCTGGGTGTCGTAGGTCTGCGCGCCCTTGAGGCTGAGACTCAGGCCCGTCGTATCGTCGATCAGCTTCCTCAGGTCGGGGGCGAGCTTGTCGTAGCGGGCCCGGTTCATGGCAACCAGGAACGGCGAGCGCCCGAGCGGGGCGTTGACTGTGAAGTAGCGCGCCACCTCGATCAGCTTGAAGTCGAGGGCAGCCGACATGGGGATCTGCGAGGCATCGACCACGCCGCGGTCGAGCGCGTTGTAGATCTGCCCCGCCGGCATGTCGATCGGGATGGCACCGAGCGCGTCGATCTGGGCCGACTGGGCCGCCGACGGCGTGCGCACCTTCATTCCCTTCAGGTCTTCCAGCACGCGCACCGGCTTGCTCTTGCTCATGATGCTGGCGGTATCGGAGTTCCACAGCATGAGCGGCTTGGCGCCCTGGTATTCGCGGGCCAGGAAGCGGTCGAAATGGCTCCACAGCTTCCTGGTGCCGTCGTCGGCGTTCGTGGCCATGCCCGGCAGCTCGGTGAGCGCCATCATCGGGAAGTCGCTGGAGGTGTAGCCCGGCAGGGTGAAGCAGATGTCGGAGATGCCCTGCAGCATCTGCCGGTAGAGCTCCGGCGGCCTGCCGCCGAGCTGCATGGACGGGAAGAACCGCACCGTGAGCCGGTTGTTGCTCTTCTGGGCCAACTCCTGGGCCCAGGGCGTGAGCACCCTGGCATAGATGATGTGGCTTGGTGGCACGAAGGTTGAGAGCTTGAGCTCCTCGGTGCCCTGTGCCGGCGCGCTGCGCGGCGCCGCGGAGACAGCCGTCGAGGCAAGCGCTCCGGTCAGAAACGTTCGCCGTGTCGCGTGCATGGCAAGTGTCCTCCCTGAAGATTGCCTGGGTTTTTCTCAGGCTTGGTTTGATAAATCCATTGGTATCCGAATTCCGGGCACTGGCCAACTCTCGTTGCCGGGCAGGGAGGCGGGTGGCCGACGGCCGATGACCTTCTCACCCGAGCCGGCATCCTTCATCCCTGGCCGCAGCAGGGCCTCGCCGCCGGCCCATGGCGACATCCCCCATCACGGGCCCCATCACGGGAAGTGCTCGGCGTGCCAGTCGGCTTCCAGGTCCGGGTTGATCTTGGCGTCTATGACGAGCACGCCGGGGGCGCCTTCGGCCACCCAGGCGCGCACCGGCTCCAGGTCGCCGAGGGTCCTGACCGTCACGCCCCGTGCGCCGAACCCGCGCACCATGACGGCGAAGTCGGTCTCGGGAAACCGCACGAGGTCGATGGAGTAACCCCGGCGCCGGTAGAGATGCACCTCCGCCGCATAGGAGCTGTCGTTGTA
>JBAPMW010000152.1:0-3459 GCA_049278815.1 Hyphomicrobiaceae bacterium | reverse complement strand
GCCGAGGCCTATGCCGCGCAGGCGGCCCTGTGCGGGCTGTGGGGTGCGCGGCTCGGCCCCGTCGCCGGCCTCAAGATCGCCACCACCACCAGGATCATGCAGCAGCTCATGGGCATCGACCATCCCTGCATGGGCACCATCTTCGCGGCGCGCGTGCACGCCTCGCCGGCGACAATCGCCAAGGCCGACTTCGTCAACGTGCGCATCGAGTGCGAGCTGGCCGTGCGACTCGCCCGCGGCCTGCCCAGGACGGCGGCGCCCTATGTGCGCGAGAGCGTGCGTGCGGCGGTGACCGAGATCATGCCGGCGTTCGAGCTGATCGAGGACCGGTTCGCCGACTACAAGGCCACCAGGGCGCTGTCGCTGATCGCCGACAATGCCTGGAACGGCGGCATCGTGCTGGGGGCGGCCACGCCCTTGCCAGCCGGTCGCGACCTCGATGGCATTGCCGGCACGCTTCAGAGCGACGGCAAGGAGATCGCCGCCGGCAGGACCGACGACCCTCTGGGCGCGCTCGCCTGGCTCGCCAACCAGGCCGCCGAGTGCGGCCGGCCGCTGACGGCGGGCACGGTGATCATCACCGGCAGCGTCATTCCCACGGTGGACATCGCCCCCGGCGAGCGCCTCGACTTCAGCCTCGACGGCCTCGGCGGCGTCACGCTGACCGCTCATGCGTAGGGCAACAAACGGAGCGCATTGCGGCCGATACCCTCCCCCAAAGCGGCAACGGTAGTTGCGATGTTGCTCCGTGCAAAACGCGTTAAGGAGAGTTTCCCAACCAGACCAACTCGAACCTGGATTGACCGGTTAACAACCGGGCGTCCTGCCGTTGGACGATCAGGGAATGGTGGAGCACGTCGGACTCGAACCGAGCTCAACCTCCTCGCAAGGGAGATCCAGGACTCGAACCTGGGAATGTCGGTGTGTTAGACCGATGCCTTGGCCGCTTGGCGAAGCGAGCGAGGACTGGTGCACCCGGGAGAAATTGAGCCTCCCCGCCGCGAGGGCGGCCGCTTCTGAGGCGGCTGCGTCTGCCGTTTCGCCACGGGTGTCTTGTCAAAATCGGATCGATGGTGCCGCAACGGCGGATCGAACGCCGGTTTCCGCCTTACCAAAGCGGTGCCCTGCCACTGGACGATTGCGGCGTCTGTGGTGGTGCTGGCTGGAGGACTCGAACTTGTAGCCGTGACGCTTCATCTCCGGATAGGAGATGCGCGAGAAGGCCGCCGCCGACGCGATGCTCACGCCCGTCACCAGGGAGAACATGGCGTTGCCGAGCACGGTTGCGAGCGCAAGCCGGCCGGGAAGACGGCGCAGGCCGCGATTGATGCCGCGATAGACATCCGTCACCGCCCCCGACCGGGCGATGAACTCTCCCATCAGCATGAACAGCGGGATCACGGCGAACACGTAGTCGCGCAAGACCTCGTAGGCCGTGCTCGCCAGCATCCGCTCCACGACGGCGAAACTGCCCGTGACGAGATAGATGCCGAGCGCGCTGGCCATGCCCAGGGCGATGGCGATGTGCATGCCCATCAGCACCATCACGAGGAGGCCGATAAGCAGGACGGCGGCGATGTCGACCGCGAACAAGGTGCATTCCCCCCGCGACGCTCTCAGGCCTTTGTCGACGCTGCATCGTCGGACGTGACGGGCGGAGCCACGTCGTCGAGCCCGAAAACGTCGATCAAGGCGGCAACCGCATAGTTCAGGATGGCGAGCGCGCTGCCGAGAAGGATCACGAACCGGGTGGGCCACACCGGCACGCGCAGGGCGCCCTCCCCCCAGAACTCGTCCGAGGTCCAGGAATAGACGGCCGGGTCTATCGTCCCCCTGAGGACCATCAGGAAGAACGCGGCGCCCAGCGCATAGCCGATCGCCAGCAGGATCCGCTGCAGGGGCAGCGGCATCGCCAGCAGGAACGTATCGGCGCGCAGCATCGAGTGGCTGCGGATGGCAAAGCCCAGCTGCAGGTAGACGATCATGACGATCGAGCTGATGACGATCTCGCGCACGCCGGGAATGGCGTGGCCGTAGACGTTGTTGCCGAAGATGTCGGCGACGATGAGCACGGAGAGGCCCATCGCCCACACGGCCGCCAGGATCATCAGGAGCTTCGACAGCTGATCACTGAACCTGACGTTGGTATTGCCGGGCACGTGCGGCGCCACTGGTTCCCGTCACGCAAAGCCCTGGAACCTATCGGCACCGTCGATGGCCTGGCAGCTCGACGCCGGACGATCGCTCGTTCCGGTCCACCGTCAGTCGGTGCCGATCATCACGTCGGACGCCTTGACGATCGCATACGCGTCGTTGCCGACGGCCAGCTTCAGATCGTCCACGGCCGCGTTGGTGATGGACGAGGTGACGACCGCGCCGCCGATATCGATCTTCACGTGCGCCGTCGTCGCGCCCTTGACGATGTCCACGATCTTGCCCTTGAGGATGTTGCGTGCGCTGATGTTCATATCGTTTCTCCGTTCGGACGAGGCCGCCGGCGAAGCGGTACGGTGGCCCCTTCGCAACATGAACATTAGAGCGCTTTTTTACTCGATGTGGATCGCGCTAGGATACTTGGTGCATGCGGTACCAGTCCGGCGCGGAGTGCGCGTCGCGTGTCCCCACCCACCAACGTCATCCCGGCGCCGGTTGGGCCTGCAAGGCCCAACTCGCCCGCTGCGCGAGCGAGCGGCGCCGGGATGACGGAAGAGGAGAAGATCAGGGGAGCTTCGGGGGCGGGGTCAGGACCGGGCGCTCGTCGAACGCCGGGACGGCGGGCGGGTTCTCCTCCAGCAGGCGCAGGACCTCGGCGATGGCTCGGTCGAGCTGCGGGTCGCGGCCCGCCGCGTAGTCCTGCGGCGCCACGTCCACCTCGATATCCGGGTCGGTGCCGTAATTCTCCACGCCCCACGCCACGTCCACGAACCAGAACGAGAACTCGGGCTGTGTCGTCACGGAGCCGTCGGCCAGCACGTGGCGCGGCCAGATGCCGATCACGCCGCCCCATGTGCGCGTCCCGATCAGCGGTCCGAGCTTCATCAGCTTGAACACGTGGCAGAAGATGTCGCCGTCGGAGCCCGCCCACTGGTTCGTCACCGCCACCATCGGGCCGGCGACGGAGTAGAGCGGGTACGGGTCGGGCTTGCCCCAGCGCGACACGTCGTAGCCCACGCGCTTGCGGGCCAGCTTCTCGATGAGGAGCTGCGAGACGTGGCCGCCGCGGTTGTAGCGCACGTCCACCACCAGGCCGTCGCGCGCGACCTCGGTCAGGTAGAGCCGATGGAACTCGGCGAAGCCCCGCGCGCCCATGTCGGGGATGTGGACGTAGCCGACGCGTCCGCCGGTTGCCTCCAGCACCTTGCGCCGGTTGGCCTCGACCCACTCGCGGTAGCGCGCCAGCGCCTCCGAGCGCCGCGCCCGCACCGTGACGACGCGCGGTGCCTCCTCGCCCCGCCGCAC
>JBAPMW010000151.1:0-1506 GCA_049278815.1 Hyphomicrobiaceae bacterium | reverse complement strand
GCTTCCTGGGAGGGCGCGCGCTCAAGCCGCCGCCGCGCTTGGCCGCCGCCCCAGCCTAATGCACCTCAGAGTTGAAAATCCGCCCCCGCCGCGCACCGATGCGCTCATCAACTGCGGTTTTTAGGATTATTAGCACGTTGGTTGCCGTGATTGATCCATGCGGCCTGTGCCACGCGGTCAGAAGCGCAACAGCGCGCTCTTTCCGCGCGGAAAAGATGTGTGAATGCCGTAACCCCGGGGAGGTCGGAGAACCCCCTACGCGTCGCGTCAGCCTGGGAAGCCTACTCAAGCCCGCCGGCCCTGGCGTCATGCCTTGCAAGGCGGCGCAAGAGGTAGCCCACCTCCTCGCGGGCGATCGCCGAGAGCGCGCTGCCGGGCTTGCGCTGGGCGTCGGAGCGGATGGCGCCGCGCTGCTTGAGGATGTGCTTGCGCACGGCGAGGCCGGGGCCCGGCTGCTGCTCGTAGCGCATGAGCGGCAGGTGGGCATCGAACAGGTCGTGGGCAGCATCGCGCTGGCCCGCTTTCTGCATCCGCACGACATCGGCCAACATGTCGGGGAAGGCGTAGCCCGTCATGGCGCCGTCGGCGCCGCGCTCCATCTCGAAGTCGAGGAAGACGCCGCCGTTGCCGGTGAAGATGGAGACGGCGCGCATGGCGCCCTCCTCTATCGCGCGGCGCACGGCGGTGAGCTTCTCCAACCCCGGCCAGTCCTCGTGCTTGAGCATGAAGCAGGAGGGGTGCGCCTCGACGATGCGCCCGATGGCCGGCACCGCCATCACGACGCCGCTTCCCAGCGGATAGTCCTGGATCACGAACGGCACGTCGGCGCCGATCGCCTCCACGGCCTGCGCGAGGTAGGTCACGATCTGGTCGTCGGTACGGACGCTGGCCGGCGGGGCGATCATCACGCCGGCGGCGCCCGCATCCATCGCGCTGCGCGCCAGCGCCCGCATGGCGGCGAAGCCGGGGGAGGAGACGCCGACGATCACCGGGAGGCTCCCGGCGGCCCTGACGACCCGGCGGGAGAAACCGATGGCCTCCGCGGTGTCGAGCTTGGTCGCCTCGCCCATCACGCCAAGGATGGTGAGGCCGGTGACGCCGCAGCGCCGGTAGAACTCGACCATGCGGACGGCCGAGTCGTCGTCGAGCCGGCCGTCGTCGTGGAACGGCGTGACGGCGATCGTGTAGACGCCCGATGCTTTGGTCACTGCGCTCGTCCCCTCGGCGGTTGTGCACCTCGCGGAGGCCGCCAAGCTCTCCTCCGGTCACGCGTGGGCAAGCCGTCGCCCCGCTCACCGCCATCGTGCCGCCGTTCTCGCGGCCGTCAAGGTGAAGCCGTCACAGCCGCGCTTCGGCGGGTGGGTGAGCCTGCCACGGGGTTGTCTTGTGCGCCGTGCCGACAAAGATGCCGAGCAAGACCGTTATGCCCCGGAACCGGACGGACGCAGACCGGAGAAAGTGTACGACAAGCAGTCATTCCAGCTTGTCGAAAGCGTGGGCGTAAAC
>JBAPMW010000150.1:0-5622 GCA_049278815.1 Hyphomicrobiaceae bacterium | reverse complement strand
CAAGTAAGAATCAGGCGCCTACGCATGACTACAAATCCCATGTATTCAAGCCCACCCGACGCTCGCAATTGACTGTTTAGACTTAATATTTTGCGGATCAGTCGCGAATTCTGGCCGGGAACTTCGGGCTAAGCTAAAGCAAAGTTTCTTGACGACGCCAACAGATGGCTGGCCGGTCGTCCTGGGGGCCGGCAGACATCTTGAGGGAGCACAGGCCCATCTGTGCACTGGGTCCCCGCCTGCGCGGGGATGACGGCTGTGGTGAGGTTGTGCGCTTCCCACCGGCGTCATTCCCGCGCAGGCGGGAACCCAGGTCCTCCACGCAGGATCGCCGGAAGCTCAAGCGCAACCACGCCGACGCGCACACCGCGGCTCCGCGTCCTGGCACGATCCACATTGCGTGGAGAATGCTCAGGCCGCGCCCGGCCTACACCTCGGCGCGTTGACTTTGCAGGATATCCCAGGCGGCGTTGATCTGCTTGGAGCGCTGCTCGCGCAGGGCCCTGTCGGTCTCGTCCTTGGCGAGGTCGGGGTGCCAGCTCATGCGCAGGCCGTCGACGATCTTCTTGATGGCGGTCGCGTTGGCGCTTGGCGCGATGCCGATGCCCAGCACCTCAAGCGCCTCCTCCCGCGTGCGGGGCATGCGGTCGCCCAAGTCCGGCACCTCGGCCATGGCAAGGCGTCCCATGAGGTCCGGCGGCGGCGCCGGTGGCTGGGATGCCGGCTTGGGGGGCGCACTCGACGGCACATTGGGGGGCGGACTGCGCTGTGAGCGGCGGCGCGCGTCAGCGCCCGCCCGTGCCGAGGCCTTCGCGTGCCGGCCGTCGAGCGACAGGGCGGAAATATCGCGCCGTCGCCGGCCGGCGTCCCGGGCGTGCTCGCGCCGGCGTGCCAGCGTGAACGCCGCCAGCAGCCCCAGCGCCAGTCCGGCGAAGGCGACGATCGCCCCGGTCGTGGTGGTGCGGAACAGGCCGAGCAGGCCGGAGTCGAGCGCGCTCTCCGGCTCCGCCTTTGGCTGCGGCGGCGTCGACTTCACCGGGGGAGCGGGGCGCTCGGCAAGCTTTGGCGGCGGGGCGACAACGACCTTCCGGGCCGGGCTCGCATCGGCCGCGGTCGGCTTGGAGACAGCCAGCTTGGACTGAGAGGACGTGGCCTTCTTCTCGTCCGATCCAGCCGACGGAGGTGGGAGGGTCACGGGGCGCGGGCCTTGTTGCGGGCCCTCCTTCGCCGGCAAGGGCGGAGAGGCGACCTTGGGCGCGGGCGGCTTGGGCTCCGCCTCGGCCTTCGTTGCGGGGGCCTCGAGCGCCGGCGGTGACGTGGGCGTTGCCTTGGGCGCCGATGCAACCTTTGGCGCCGGCTGAGGCGCCGGGGCCGGTGGCGGCTTGGCGTCCGCCGATGCCGACTTGGACGGCGGCTCGCCGGCGACGATGGGCGGCGCCTTGGAGAGGCCCGGTAGCGGCGACTTGGCCGTGACGAAGATGCCATCGATCCCCAGCATCGGCGCATAGCCGAAGGGCATCTCCACCACCGGCGGCGGCGCCATGGCGAGACGCTGGGCGCACTCGCGTCGCAATTCGCCGCCGTAGACCGGCCGCTCGCCCGCCCCGACCTTTTGGGCGCAGGGGTCATCCGGCGCCAGGCTCCAACTGGGGCCCATGCGCAGGAGCAGGCGTCCGTCGAGCAGCCAGGCCCGTCGACTGCCCTCGTTGGTGGCGGCCACGACCGAGACCCAGGGCACGCGCCTGCCGTCGCAGTCGATATCGAAGCGGTGCACGGTCCAGCTCCGGCACATATCCGGATTGACCGGCGAGCAGGCCTTGTGCTTGCGCTGCTCGCGCTGGCCGATGATGCGGTGGCCCTGCTCCGGACCCGGGGTGAGCACCGGCTGCCCGCCGGCCACGGAGCAGGCATAGGGCATCACCAGCAGCTCGTCGGCGCGGGCGGTGGCCGGAAGCAGGACAGCGGCAAGCGCAACGACGGCCGCACCTGGTCTGAGCAAGCGCATCCCCCGTCCCCGCCTCACGCCATCTGTCCGCAATCTGCCTGTCCTAGGATCCACGTGCCTGCCGCCGACAATCCCTGTAGGGCTCGCCTGTCTCTCAAGGGACAAGGGACGAACCTTTACGATCTCTTTACCTCTGTGCCGCCGGCAACGCCTTATCCGATTCGCCGCCTGCCTCGGGCGACCTTTGCGCCACAAGTCGACGTTCGAGGCCGAGCTTGCCGATGCAAGCTTTTGGTGAGGCAGTGAGGCAGCACCTTGGCAGCTTTGTGGCCCCCGCGGTGCCGTCAGCGCTCGTTGAGGTACTGCCTCAGCTTGCGCGCCTCCCAGTCGGCGATGGTGCGCGAGGTATAGCCGAGCACCACGAGGCCGTGAGCTAACACGCCGATGCCCCACCCCAGCAGCACCCACAGCACCCACCAGGGGCCGCCGACGGCAGCATTGATGATGGTGAGGCCGCCCAGGACCAGGGCGAAGACAAAGAGGTGGACATAGAAGCCCTTGAGGGCCTCCACACGTCGCCTCGCGCGGGCGAGCCTCGCCTCCTCGCTGGCGGTCGGCGGCGCTGATGCGGACTGGGTTTGCATGGCTGACGGCGTCCACTCGAGTCTGCGGTCTCGCTTCGGGCAACGCCGGGCGCCGGGCGCGGTTCCGGCGCAGCGGTCGAGGTCAGACCCTGCGGGTCTGGCCCCAGGGCACCACCTGGAGCGCCTGGCCAGAGCGATCCGCTCATTGCTCTCGCCGTCTCGGCATGGGGTCAGACCCGCAGGATCTGACCCCGATCACGCAACGCCTGTGGCCGGGCGCGGTTCCGGTGCGCGCGAGCGCCAGCGGTGCAGCCGGTCGAGGAGGAGGTAGATGACGGGCGTGGTGTAGAGCGTCAGGATCTGCGACACGATCAACCCGCCGATGATGGTGATGCCGAGCGGGCGGCGCAGCTCGGAGCCCGGACCGATGGCGATGGCCAGCGGGACGGCGCCCAGGATCGCCGCGAACGTGGTCATCAGGATCGGCCGGAAGCGCGCCAGGCAGGCCTCGTAGATGGCCCGCGCCGCGTCGAGGCCGCGCTCGCGCTCGGCCTCCAGCGCGAAGTCCACCAGCATGATGCCGTTCTTCTTGACGATGCCGATCAGCAGGATGATGCCGATGAAGGCGATGACCGTCAGCTCCATGCCCCACAGCCTCAGCGCCACCAGCGCCCCCAGGCCCGCCGAGGGCAGCGTGGAGATGATGGTGAGCGGATGGGCGAGGCTCTCGTAGAGCACGCCCAGCACGATGTAGACCGCCACCAGCGCGCCCAGGAGGAGGAGCGCCTGCGTGGCCGCCTCCTCCTCGACCGCCCTGGCATCGCCGGCCGCCTCGGCGCGGATGGAGTCCGGCATCCTGAGCTCGGCGACCGACTGCCGGATCGCCTCCTGGGCCTCGGCGAGCAGCATGTCGGGGGCGAGCCCGTAATTGATGGTGACGGCGGGGAACGGCCCCTGGTGGTTCACCACCAGCGGCGCGAGCGAGCGCTCGACGGTCACGAGGCTGGAGAGCGGCACCTGCACACCGTCGCGGCCCGGCACGAAGATGCGGTTGAGGTCGGAAGGGTCGCGCTGGTAGCGCGGGTCGACCTCCAGGATCACGCGGTACTGGTTGCGGTCGGTGTAGAGGGTGGCGATCTGGCGCTGGGCGAAGGCGTTGGCGAGCGCGTTGTTGATGCTGAGAACGTTGACCCCGAGCCGCGCCGCGGCCTGGCGGTTGACGTTGATGGTGGCCTGCAGCCCGCCGCTCTCGCGGTCGGTGGTCACGTCGACGAGGCCCGGCACCTGCTTCAGCCTGTCGACCACCTTGGGCACCCAGGCGTAGAGGTCCTCGAAGTCGGGGCTCCAGAAGGTGAACTGGTACTCCGCCCGGCCCTGGCGGGAGCCGCCGCGGATGTCGCGGGCGGCGCGGAAAAACATCGACAGGCCGCGCATGTCGGCAAGCGCCCGGCGCAAGCGGGCGATCACGCGCTGCGTGGAGAGGCCGTCGCGCTCCTTGAGCGACTTGAGCGAGATGAACATGCGCCCCTGGTTGACCGAGGCGTTCCAGCCCGAGGCGCCCACCGAGGAGCCGACGTTGGCCACCGCCGGGTCCGCGAGCACCATCTCCAGCGCCTCCTGCTGCAGCTTGGCCATGGCCTCGAAGGAGATATCGGCGGCGGCCTGGGTGGAGGCGATGACGAGGCCGGTGTCGTCCTGCGGGAAGTTGCCCTTCGGCGTTTTGTCGTAGAGGTTCACCGTGGCGGCGACGGTGGCCAGCATGACCAGCATGGTCAGGAAGCGGTGGCGCAGCGCGACGTCGAGCGACGCGGCGTACGCGCGGGTGACAGCACCCATCGCCCGTTCCACGATGCGGTGGAGGCGGCCTGCGGGCCGGTGGTCCGGCGCGTGGCGGATGAAGTACGCGCAGATCATCGGCGTGACGGTGAGCGACACCACGGTGGACACCGCCACCGCGAAGGCCAGCGTGACCGAGAACTCGCGCAGCAGGCGGCCGTTGGCGCTGGTGTTGAAGAGGAGCGGGATGAAGGCGGCGATCAGCGACACGCCGATGGCGATCACCGTGAAGCCGATCTGGCGCGCGCCTTCCAGAGCGGCACGCAGCGGCGGAATGCCCCGCTCCAGGTTGCGGAACATGTTCTCGATCATGACGATGGCATCGTCGACCACGAAGCCGACCGACACGGCGAGCGCCATCAGGGTGAGGTTGTTGACCGAGAACCCGGCCGCCCACATGAGGGCGCAGGTGCCGGCGAGCGACAGGGGCACGGTGACGCCGGCGGCGATGGTGGGCGCGGGCCGGCGCAGGAACAGATAGACCACCAGCATGACGAGGGCGACCGAGAGCCCCAGCGCAATCTGCATGTCGTGCACGCTGGCGCGCAGCGTGACGGTCCGGTCAGACAGCACCGAGATGTCGATGCCCTCCGGGATCACGCGCTGCAACGCCGGCAGCAGGGCGTGGATGCGGTCCACCGTCTCGATGACGTTGGCATCGTCGCTCTTGGTGACGGTGAGGAGGATGGCGGGCTGCTTGTCGAAGCTCGCGGCCGCGCGCGCGTTGCGCGTCCCCTGCACGACCTCGGCCACGTCGCCCAGCCGCACCACGTTGCCCCTGGCGGTCTTGATGGCGATGCGCTTGTAGTCCTCGATCCTCATGCCGAGCTGGGCGTTGGTCTCGATGGCGATCGCCTGTTTGGCGCCCTCGATGAAGCCGAGTGGGGCCAGCGTGTTGGCCTCCACGACCGCCTTGCGCACGGCGTCGATGCTGAGCCCCATGGAGGAGAGCAGCATGGGGTTGACGCGCACGCGCACGGCGGGCTGCTCGGCGCCGGCGGCAGTCACCTCGGCCACGCCCTCCGTCTGGGAAAGCCGCTGCACGATCACCGTATCGGCCACGTCGTAGAGCTTATCTGCTGGGAGCGTCTTGGAGGTGAGCGCCAGGATGATGATGGGCGAGGCGGCCGGGTTGGTCTTACGGAAGGTCGGCGGCGAGGGCATGTCGGCCGGCAATTCGGCCATGGCCGCGTTGATGGCGGCCTGTACGTCCTGGGCGGCGCCGATGATGCTGCGCGATGGGCTGAACCGGACGGT
>JBAPMW010000149.1:0-5614 GCA_049278815.1 Hyphomicrobiaceae bacterium | reverse complement strand
TCAAGGGGAGGGGGGACGCTGTGGCCCTCTCTTCCCCTCACCATCCTCGTCGAGTGCTCTGCGCGCACCACGCGCCTTTCCACAGATAGATCCTGGCATGATCCACATCCAGTGGAAAGCGCGCTAGCTCCCTACTCCCTACTCCCCACTCCCTACTCCCCTCTTCTTCCAGGGAATCCGCAGGAACACCCCCGATGATCTACCAAGCCATCGTGTTCTTGCCGCTCGCCGGCGCCATCATCGCCGGCTTCCTCGGCCGCCTGCTTGGTCCCCGGCCCAGCGAGCTCATCACGACGGCGCTGCTCGGCATCGCCGCCGTCCTTTCCTGGGTTGCCTTCTGGAACGTGGGCTTTGGCGGCGAGACGGCACGCATCCCGGTGCTGCGCTGGGTCACCTCCGGCGAGCTCGATGTCTCCTGGGCGCTGCGCATCGACACCCTCACCGCCGTGATGCTGGTGGTCGTCAACACCGTGTCGTTCCTCGTGCACCTCTACTCCATCGGCTACATGCACGAGGACGACAGCCGGCCGCGCTTCTTCGCCTATCTCTCCATGTTCACCTTCGCCATGCTGGCGCTGGTGACGAGCGACAACCTCCTCCAGATGTTCTTCGGCTGGGAGGGCGTGGGCCTCGCCTCCTATCTGCTGATCGGCTTCTGGTACCAGAAGCCCGAGGCGAATGCGGCGGCCATCAAGGCCTTCGTGGTCAACCGCATCGGCGACTTCGGCTTTGTGCTCGGCGTCTGCGGCTTGTTCGCCGTGTTCGGCACCATCGGCTTCGACGCCATCTTCCGCGCCGCGCCGGAGGTGGCCGGCAAGCCCATGGAATTCCTGGGCTACCAGCTCGACACACTGACCGTGCTGTGCCTGCTGCTGTTCATGGGCGCCATGGGCAAGTCGGCGCAGTTCCTGCTCCACACCTGGCTGCCCGACGCCATGGAGGGCCCCACCCCGGTCTCGGCGCTGATCCATGCCGCGACCATGGTGACTGCCGGCGTGTTCATGGTGGCCCGGCTCTCGCCGCTGTTCGAGCAGGCGCCGGTGGCGCTGCAAGCGGTGACGCTGGTCGGTGCCGTCACGGCGTTCTTCGCGGCCACCATCGGCATGGTGCAGAACGACATCAAGCGCGTGGTCGCCTACTCCACCTGCTCGCAGCTCGGCTACATGTTCGTGGCCTGCGGCGTCGGCGCCTACTCGGCCGGCATCTTCCACCTCTTCACGCATGCCTTCTTCAAGGCGCTGCTGTTCCTCGGCGCAGGCTCGGTCATCCACGCCATGCACCACGAGCAGGACATGCGGAAGATGGGCGGGCTGGCTCGCAAGCTGCCCATCACCTGGCTGGTGATGCTGATCGGCACGCTGTCGCTGACCGGCGTCGGCATCCCGCATCTCACGGGCTTCGCCGGCTTCGTCTCAAAGGACGCCATCATCGAGGCGTCGTTTGCCGCGCGCACGCCCGGCGACTACGCCTTCTGGCTGCTGGTGGTCGCCGCGTTCATGACGGCGTTCTACTCCTGGCGCCTGATGTTCATGACCTTCCATCAGCCCACCCGCGCCGACCACGACACCTTCGAGCACGCGCACGAGAGCCCCTGGGTCATGCTGCTGCCGCTGCTCGGCCTGGCGCTGGGCGCGGTCGTCGCGGGCTTCGCGTTCTCGAAGTTCTTCATCGGCAGCGGCTACGGCGAGTTCTGGCGCGCGGCGCTGCTCGAAGGGCCGCAGAACCAGATCCGCCACCACATGCACGGGCTCCCCGAGTGGGTCTACTGGGCGCCCTTCATCGCCATGGTCGCGGGGTTCGGCCTCGCCTACCTCTACTATATGGTGGCGCCCTGGTTGCCGCGGGTGACGGCGCGCATTTTCAAGCCCGTCTACCTGTTCCTGCTCAACAAGTGGTACTTCGACGAGCTGTACGACTGGCTGTTCGTCCGGCCCGCGTTCTGGCTCGGCCGCCTGCTCTGGAAGCGCGGCGACGGCACCGTCATCGACGGCCTTGGGCCGGATAACGTCGCCGCCCGCGTGCTGTGGACCACCGGCCGCGTCGTCAAGCTGCAGACCGGCTACCTCTATCACTACGCCTTCGCCATGCTGATCGGCGTCGCCCTCATCGTCACGGCCTTCATGTACAACGACATAAGCGCCCTCATCAGAGGATTGCTGCCGCGATGAACGGTTTCGGCGTGCTCTCGCTCTGCACCTTCTTTCCACTGGTCGGTGCGCTGCTCATCGCGGTGCAGAACCGCGAGGCCAAGGCCAACGCGCGATGGATCGCGCTCTACACCACGCTGTTCACGCTCGGCGTGGCGCTCTGGATCTGGGCGCACTTCGACAACACCACCGCCGCCTTCCAGTTCAAGGAGGAGATGAGCTGGCTGGAGGGCTCCATCAAGTACAAGATGGGCGTGGACGGCATCTCGGTGCTGTTCGTGGTGCTCACCGCGTTCCTGATGCCGCTCTGCATCATTGCCAGCTGGGCGTCGATCGAGACCCGGCTCAAGGAGTACCTGATCGCCTTCCTGGTGCTGGAAAGCCTGATGATCGGCGTGTTCTGCGCCCTCGACCTCGTGCTGTTCTACCTGTTCTTCGAGTGCGGCCTGATCCCGATGTTCCTGATCATCGGGGTATGGGGCGGCGAGCGCCGCGTCTACGCCAGCTTCAAGTTCTTCCTCTACACGCTGCTGGGCTCCGTGCTGATGCTGCTGGCCCTGATGGCCATGTACTGGCACGCCGGCACCACCGACATCGAGACGCTCCTCACCCACAAGTTCCCCGGCGGCATGCAGTGGTGGCTGTGGCTCGCGTTCTTCGCCTCGTTCGCGGTCAAGCTGCCCATGTGGCCGGTCCACACCTGGCTGCCGGACGCCCACGTCGAGGCGCCGACGGCTGGCTCCGTCATCCTCGCCGCCATCCTGTTGAAAATGGGCGGCTACGGCTTCCTCAGGTTCTCGCTGCCCATGTTCCCGCTGGCGAGCCAGGAACTGGCGCCCTTGGTGTTCGCGCTCTCCGTGGTCGCCATTGTCTACACCTCGCTGGTGGCGCTCGCCCAGGAGGACCTGAAGAAGCTGATCGCCTATTCCTCTGTGGCCCACATGGGTTTCGTGACCATCGGCATCTTCAGCTTCACGGTGCAGGGGCTCGACGGCGCCATCTTCCAGATGCTCTCGCACGGTCTCGTCTCCGCGGCGCTCTTCCTGTGCGTCGGCGTGGTCTACGACCGCATGCACACGCGCCGCATCGAGGCCTACGGCGGCCTTGTGAACCGTATGCCGCTCTACGCCTTCGTGTTCATGGTGTTCACGCTGGCCAACGTGGGCCTGCCGGGCACATCGGGCTTCATCGGCGAGTTCCTGACGCTGGTCGGCGCCTTCAAGGCCTCCACCTGGGTGGCCTTCATCGCCACCACGGGCGTGATCCTGTCGGCGGCCTATGCGCTCTATCTCTACCGGCGCATGATCTTCGGCACCTTGGAGAAGACCAGCCTCAAGACCATCCCCGACCTCGGCTATCGCGAGATCATGGTGTTCGCGCCGCTGGTGCTGCTCGTCGTCCTGTTCGGGTTCTATCCTGCGCCGCTGCTCGACGTGACTGCGGTGTCGGTGAAGAAGCTCGTCTCCAGCTACGAGGCGGCGATCCAGGCCGCGCAAGCCCTCAACACGCGCTAGGCGACAATTCGACATGGACCAACTGCAAGCCTACTGGCCGCTGTTCCCTGAGCTGGTCGTGGCGGTGGGCGCCATGGCGCTCCTGATGCTCGGCGTGTTCCGCCCCGAGCGCGACCGGGAGGCCGAGGCGATCGGCTGGATGGCCGTCGTCATCCTCGTCGCCGCCGGTTGGCTGGTCATCTCGCAGCCCGAGGGGTCGTACACCCTCTTCGATGGTGCCTTCGTGGTCGACGGCTTCGCCCGCTTCATGAAGGTGCTGACGCTCGTGGCCTCGGCCGCGGCCCTCATCTTGTCGTTCGACGATCTGCGCCGCACCCGCACGCTCAGGTTCGAGTACCCGGTGCTGGTGCTGCTCGCGACGGCCGGCATGCTGATGATGATCTCCGCCAACAATCTCATCTCGCTCTACGTCGGCCTGGAGCTGCAGAGCCTCTCGCTCTACGTGCTGGCGGCGTTCCGGCGCGACGATGCGCGCTCCAGCGAGGCCGGCCTCAAGTACTTCGTCCTGGGCGCGCTCTCGTCGGGCATGCTGCTCTACGGCGCCTCGCTGATCTACGGCTTCACCGGCTCCACCGGCTTCGACGCCATTGCCAAGGCTGCCGCCGCGCCCGGCGCCGGGCAGAGCCTGGGCCTGATCGTCGGTCTCGTGTTCCTGCTGGTCGGCCTCGCCTTCAAGATCTCGGCCGTGCCGTTCCACATGTGGACGCCTGACGTCTACGAGGGCGCACCCACGCCCGTGGCGGCCTTCTTCTCCGCCGCGCCGAAGGTGGCCGCCATGGCGCTGCTGATGCGCGTCACGCTCGACGGCTTCGCCGGCATCAAGCCGCAGTGGCAGCAGATCGTCACGGCGCTCGCCATCGCCTCCATGCTGCTCGGCGCCTTCGCCGCCATCGGTCAGAGCAACATCAAGCGCCTGCTCGCCTACTCGGCCATCGGCAACATCGGCTACGCCCTGATCGGCCTCGCCGCCGGCACGCAGGAGGGCGCGCGTGGCGTCGTCATCTACCTCGTCATCTATGTGGCGATGACGCTCGGCGCCTTCGCTTGCGTCCTGGCCATGCGCCGCGGCCAGGCCACGACCGAGGAGATCGACGACCTGTCAGGCCTCGCCCAGACCAACCTGCCGTTTGCCGCCGTGCTGGCGATCCTGATGTTCTCGCTGGCCGGCATCCCGCCGCTCGCCGGATTTTTTGCCAAGTTCTATGTCTTCCTGGCTGCGGTCAGAGAGGGCCTGTGGCCCTTGGCCATCATCGGCGTGCTGGCAAGCGTCGTGGGCGCCTACTACTACGTGCGGATCGTGAAGATCATGTTCTTCGACCAGCCGCGCGAGCAGTTTGCGGCCATCCAGCCGAAGGCAGGCCTGGTGATGGCGGTGGCGGGGTTGGGCATCCTGCTCTACGTAGTCTATCCGGCCCCTCTGGTCGAAGCCGCGGGAGCGGCGGTGAAGAGCCTGTTTTGAGACGGACGGCCCAAGGCGCTCCCGTGACGCACTGGGCCGGCCCGTGGCAGACGGAAAAGCCTCGGTGGCGCAATCGTTTCGCAGCCTTATTCTCGGCCAGGTCGGCTCGACGAACCGAGAGGCGTTCGCCCTGGCCGAGGCCGGCGTGCCCGGCCCCCTCTGGATCGTGGCGCGCCGGCAGACCGCCGGCCGCGGTCGCGCGGACCGGCAGTGGATCTCGGCGCCCGGCAACCTCCACGCCAGCCTGCTGATGCGGCTCGATTGCCCGCCCGCGGCGGTGCCCCAGCTCTCCCTCCTCGCCGGCGTGGCCGCCATCGACGCCATCAGGCAAGCGGCCGCCGACTGCCCGGGCGGCGAACTGGCAGGCCTGCGCCTCAAGTGGCCCAACGACGTCCTGATCGGCCGGGCCAAATGCGCCGGCATATTGGTGGAATCGAGTCGTTCGCCACAGCCGCAACGGAATTCCCCTCCCCCTTGTGGGGAGGGGTTAGGGG
>JBAPMW010000148.1:0-4341 GCA_049278815.1 Hyphomicrobiaceae bacterium | reverse complement strand
GTTCAAGGCGGTGCCGCTGGAGACGTTCTACCGCGCCATCAACAAGGTGGAGCGCTCGCTCATCCGTACCGACGCCGACGAGGTGACGTACAACCTGCACGTCATGCTGCGCTTCGATCTGGAGCTGGACCTGCTGGAGGGCCGCCTCAAGGTCAAGGACCTGCCCGAGGCGTGGCGCGCCCGCTTCGAGGCCGATTTCGGCTTGGAGCCGCCCGACGACCGCGACGGCTGCCTCCAGGACGTGCACTGGTACAGCGGCGGCATCGGCGGCGCGTTCCAGGGCTACACCATCGGCAACATCCTGAGCGCCCAGTTCTATGCGGCGGCGGTGGAGGCCCACCCCGGCATCCCCAAGGCGATGCGCCGGGGCGAGCTTGGCACCCTGCACGGTTGGCTCTGCGACCGCCTCTACCGCCACGGCCGCAAGTACCTCCCCGACGAGATCGTGGAGCGCGCCACCGGCCGCCCCATGACCATCGCGCCGTACATGGCGTACCTGCGCGGCAAGTACGGGGAGCTGTACGCGCTGCCGGCGCCGGCGCGGGCTCGGTGATCGAGGCGCCGCCCGAGGCGCGTCGAGAGACGCAAGATTGCATCGCCGTCGGCCCAGTCGCTATAGCTTCGGTTCCGCCCGGCAAACAACGAGGACACAAGCCACAGCCATGGACACCCTGCTGAGCCTCGCCATGGACCCCGCCGCATGGGTCGCACTCGTGACCTTGATCGCCATGGAGCTTGTACTGGGTATCGACAATCTGATCTTCATTGCGATTTTGACCAACAAGCTGCCGGAGGACCGGCGCGCTGTGGCGCGTCGGGTGGGCATCGGGCTGGCGGTGGTCCTGCGTCTGGCGCTTCTTGCAACGATTGCGGTCATCGTCTCACTGACGACGCCGCTGTTCACCCTGTTCGGGCAGGGCTTCTCGTGGCGGGACTTGATCCTCATCGGCGGCGGCCTGTTCCTGGTGTGGAAGGCAACCAAGGAGATCCATCATCGCGTCGATCCCGACCCCGGGCCGGGTCTGTTTGACCGGCGCCAGGCCACGCTTGGCTTCGCGGCGGCGATGGGTCAGATCGTGATGCTCGATCTTGTGTTCTCGATCGACAGCATCGTTACCGCGGTCGGCATGACGACGCACATCCCGATCATGGTCATCGCCGTCGTGGTGGCAGTGATCGTCATGCTGATCGCGGCCACGCCACTCGCCAACTTTATCGCGGGCAATCCGACCATTGTCATGCTGGCGCTCGGCTTCCTGCTCATGATCGGCATGGTGCTGATTGCCGATGGTTTCGGCGTTCACATACCCAAGGGCTACGTCTACGCGGCGATGGCGTTCTCGGTGGCTGTGGAGGCCCTCAACATGCTGGCGCGGCGCGCCCGGGCGAAACGGCTTGCGGCCTCCACGGCTGGAAATGAGGGCCGGACATGAGGCGCGCTCAGGCGCTCGTTTGCAGCAGGCGCGCGGGCGGCCAGTCTAAAGTCGGCAGGCGATCGGCGCCGGGATGACGTAAAGAGGAGAGCGATCTCCTCGACCGCCAAGCCGGTCGTGCAGATGGGTTGCTCCGCCTCAGATCACCCGGAAAGCGCTCTAGCCGTTCACTCCCTTTGCTCGGCGGGCCGGTCTGCTCGCCTCAATTTCGTCCAGACTGCTCGTGTCATCGTGGCAGCGAGGTGATGGTTCACCGCGGGCGACGCAGGACAGGATGGCGAGCTGGCTGCTTGCCGAGTTGCACGAAGCGAGCGGCAGTGCGTCGGAGGTGTCGGGGTCGTCCCGAAGCGAGGCACGAGCGGGATATGCTTGAGGGTTGGGGGGCCGCGATAGCGGTCGCAATTCTGCTGCTCGCCACGATCAACGCGGCGATCTTCCTTGGCGCCTGCTACGAATACAGCGCATCGTCCGGGAAGGACCCCTGGCTGAGGTGCACGCAGGTGCTGGAAGGCGGCGGCGCGCGATCGTCGGTCATATTGCTCCACGGGTTCGGCGGCACCCCCAGGGACCTGCGGGCTCTGGCCGAGCGCCTCGCCGATCATGGCTTCCGGGCCATCGTTCCGGTCATCCCGGATCAAGCCAGCACGACCTTCGCGTACGGCCGGGGACGCGTCTCACCGGCCGAATACGCCGACTGGCTCCTCGACCTGATCAGAAGGGAGACAGCGGCGAGCGGCCAGCCGCCGAGCCTTGTGGGCTTTTCCATGGGCGGCGCCCTGGCGACGCTGGTCGCCGTCGACCACGCTGTCGCCAAGCTGGTTCTTATTTCTCCGTATTTCAATCTTCCGGAAAGAATTCAATGGGTTGGGGGCGTCACCAATTGGCTCAGATGGATTGTTCCCGTCGTACCCAAGGTTGCCAAGGGCCAGATCCTGGACCCTGACGGCTACAGAGAGTATGCGACCGGGTCGTACTTCATCTCTCTGCGCGCGGCCCAGCGGTTGTCGCAGCTCACCAGGATCGCAAGAGCCAAGGCTCCGCATCTTACGGTGCCGACCCTGGTGCTTGCGTCCACGAGGGACGTTGTCGCGTCTTTTGCGACAACTGTGGAACTCTTTCGCGGGCTCGACAATGCCCGGCTGGTCACGTGCGACCGGAGCGATCACATTGTGACCTACGATTTCGACCGGGAGCTGGTGCTGATGGAGGCTCTGTCCTTCCTGGCCTCGCCGACGCCACAGGATCGGGCCTGAGCGGCCATTGCCGGCGCTCAGGCGTGCGTCAGTGATACGTCTCCACGATAAGCCGGCGCTGCTCCTTCAGGTGATGCAGTGCCTCTGACATCAACCCGAGCTGGCTCTGGATTTCCCCGGTCGCGTAGCCCTGGGCGTTGAACCAGGGCAGCAGGGACTCGACGTGCCGGATGTTGCGCTCGACATCCTCAATGCGGCTGTCGGCTTGGGCAAGCTTCAGGTGCTGCTCGAGGCGGCTCATGCGCTGGTGCTCCGATGCTACAGAACGACCGTAGTTTCTCTTGCGTGTGGTAAACAAGCCATAAAAGTTGGCATGAGCGAGGCAGGATTCTTCACGTTCGATGGCGATATCTGGACCTCTGTGGAGGAGCGGCAGGCCGGGTGGGTAACTTGCTCGCGAATGGCGAATGGATGGTCGCCATTCGCCACTGGCCATGCCCCATTCGCCCCAAGCCCCAAGCCGCGGAACCGCCGCTTAACGAGGCGGTTCCTCTGTGAGGCAAAGTCGCTCGGCGCGACGGGGCGGCAATCTGGCATCCGCACCGCATCCGCGCTATGCCAAGCCAACGGGCAAGGCGGGGCGCAAAGGGCAAAGCAGCGGTCGCGGGAGGTTAAGAGATGACGAAGGCAATGACGCTGGAGCAGGTGGCCGAGGCGATGGTGGCGCGCGGCAAGGGCATCCTGGCAGCCGACGAGAGCTCGGGCACCATCAAGAAGCGGTTCGATAGCATCAAGCTCGAGAGCACCGAGGCCAGCCGGCGCGACTACCGCGAGATGCTGTTCCGCGCCACCGACGGGATGCGGAGCGCGATCTCGGGGGTCATCCTCTACGATGAGACCATCCGCCAGAAGGCCAGGGACGGCACGCCGATGACCGAGCTGATCGCCGCCACGGGGGCGCTGCCGGGCATCAAGGTGGACAACGGCGCCAAGCCGCTGCCGTTCTGCCCCGGCGAGACCGTCACCGAGGGGCTCGACGGGCTCGCCGGCCGCATCAAGGAGTACGTCGGGCTGGGCGCCAGGTTCGCCAAGTGGCGTGCGGTCTACGACATCGGCCCCAGGATGCCGAGCTACGCCGCAATCAACGCCAACGCCCACGCGCTGGCGCGCTATGCCGCCCTGTGCGTGGAGGGCGGGCTGGTGCCCATCGTCGAGCCCGAGGTGCTGATGGACGGCGCCCACGACATCGAGACCTGCGAGCATGTGACGGAATGGGTGCTGAAGGAGGTCTACCAGCAGCTCTATTACGCCAACGTGCCGCTGGAGAAGACCATCCTGAAGCCCAACATGGTGATCTCCGGCAAGAAGTGCCCGCAGCAGGCCTCGCGCGAGGAGGTGGCGGAGCGCACCGTCAAGGTGCTGAAGCGCTGCGTGCCGCCGGCCGTGCCCGGCATCGCCTTCCTCTCCGGCGGCCAGTCCGACGAGGACGCCACCGCGCACCTGTCGCTCATGAACCAGCTGGGGCCCCTGCCCTGGAGGCTGTCGTTCTCCTACGGCCGCGCCCTGCAGGCCGCAGCGCTGAAAGCCTGGGGTGGCAAGCCTGAGAATGTCGCCGCCGGCCAGCGCGCCTTCACCCACCGCGCCAGAATGAACGGCGCGGCGTCGCTCGGCAAATGGACGGAGCAGATGGAGAGGGCCGCGTAGTGGTGTCAGAC
>JBAPMW010000147.1:0-3178 GCA_049278815.1 Hyphomicrobiaceae bacterium | reverse complement strand
GTCCAGCCGGATCGAGACCTTGCCCTGCTTGTCGCAGAAATCACGCAACTCCTGGCGTGCGGCCTTCAGGACTCTCTGGTAGCTCGTCTCGTCGACGAGGCCAGCGAGCGGCGAGCCCTTGATCTCGATTCGGACAAGCTCATCGATGGAGCCAAACCGCGCCCAACCCTCGCGGGTGAGGACGCTTGCGCCGGCAATGCCGGCCGCCTTGCTGCGGCGCTGCAGTACGGTCTCGTCGCCGCTGGCGAAGTACCCCTCGACCATGGCCGCTGCGCGGTCGCCCGCCTCTCGGCGCAGGAGCCCCGCCAGCACGGAGTAGCCCTTGGTCCGAGCAATTGGCGCGCAAACGGCGACCGCCAGCCGCCCACGCGGCGCGAGCACGCGCCACATCTCGCGCAGTGCTGCCGCCTGGTCCGGAAAGAACATCAGTGCAAATTGACTGACCACCACATCGAAAGCGCCGTCCTCGAAGGGCAGTTTCCCGGCATCGCCTTGCCGCCAATCGATCCCGGGCCGGAGCCGCCGAGCCTCGGCCAGCATCGCCTCGTTGAGATCGAGCCCAGTGACGCGGCCGGTCGGCCCGACTCGATCGGCAGCCTCTCGGGCCAGGACTCCGGTTCCACAGGCGACGTCGAGCACCCGGTCGCCCGGCTTCATCTCCGCAACCTCGGCCAGCACGGGCGGCCACTGAGCGAATATGGCCGGAACGAAGTCCTTCTCGTAGGCAACGGCGGCATCATGCGCGAGTTGCCAGGCATCTTGATCAGACATTGGATTGGAGCCCTCCTGTTCGGTGAACCTCGGCAGCTGTCGCATCGCCGGTGCCTACGTATTAGGATCGTCTCCGCGATGACCAGCGGCCATGACCATTCTTCCGGATCGCTTGCCCTTGCGTCCGGAGTCGACGCCCTGTCGGACATGCTGCGCTCGGTGCGATTGACCGGCGCCATGCTGTTTCTCGTCGAGGCGTCCACGCCCTGGGTGTCGTGGGCGCCGCAGGCCGAAGCCTTCCGGCGCCTCGTGCTTCCGGCCGCGCAGCACTTGATCTCACTGCACATCGTCACGCACGGCGGCTGCTGGGGAGGGCTTACCGGCGCACCGCCTCAGCGCCTCGAAACCGGCGACGTGTTGGTCATTCCGCACGGTGACGCCTACTACCTCGCCGACCCGCCGGAGGCTGAGCGCACCTACGGCCACGACGAAGCGGTGGCCTTCTTCCGCGACATGGCCGCCGGAAAATTGCCGCCCGCTGTGAACGAAGGCGGCCATGGGCCGGGCAAGTCCCAGTTCATCTGCGGCTTTCTCGGCTGCGATCTGCGGCCCTTCAATCCGGTGCTGTCGACATTGCCGCGCCTGCTTTGCGTCCGTCCCCCAATCTCAGGCAATGCCATGTCGCATTTGATCGCGTATGCGCTGCACGAGCTTCGCGAGTCCCGCTTGGCCGGACAGGTTGTGAAGTTGCGTATCGCCGAGCTGCTGTTCGTCGAGGTTATGCGCCGCTATCTCGAAGCATTGCCAAGCGAGCAAACCGGCTGGCTCGCTGGCTTGCGCGATCCACCGGTCGCCCGCGCCCTGGCGCTGCTCCACAACGCACCGGCGCAGAGCTGGACACTGGATGAGCTCGCGGCACAGGCGGCTACGTCGCGCTCGGTATTGGCCGAGCGCTTCGTGCACGTCATCGGTCAGCCACCGATGCAGTACCTGAGAGAGCTGCGCATGCAGCTGGCAAGTCGATTGCTGGCGGAGGACGGTGCCAAGATCGCCTCCGTTGCAGGGGCTGTCGGCTTCGAATCGGAAGCTGCGTTCAGCCGCGCTTTCAAGAAGTGCGTCGGCCTGTCTCCGGACGAATGGCGACGGCAGCAGGCATCGTGAGCCACGCCCAGCGTGCGTTTGCCAATCGCCTCAGAACGGGTAGTGCCGGTGGCCGGACTGGATGGTGATCCACCTGAGCTCGGTGAACTCGTTGATGGCCGCCTTGCCGCCGAAGCGGCCGTAACCGGAGTCCTTCACGCCGCCGAACGGCATCTGCGCCTCGTCGTGCACCGTCGGGCCGTTGATGTGGCAGATGCCGGTCTCCAACCGCCGCGCCACCGCGAAGGCGCGGGTGACATCGCGGCTGAACACCGCCGAGGAGAGCCCGTAGGGCGTATCGTTGGCGATGCGCACCGCCTCGTCCTCGCCCCTGGCGCGCACCACCGTGGTGACCGGCCCGAACGACTCCTCGCCGTAGATGCGCATGGCCGGAGTCACATGGTCGAGCACGTGCGCGCCGATCAGCGTGCCGCTGATCGACCCGCCCGCCACCAGCTTGGCACCCTTGGCCACCGCGTCCAGCACCAGCGAGGTGACGCGCTCGGCGGCGCTGTGGTCCACCACCGAGCCCAGGATCGCCTTGCCCTCGCGCGGATCGCCCACTGAGAGCGATTTCGCCTTGGCGGCGAGGCGCGCCACGAAGTCGTCGGCCACCTTCTCGTCGACCACGATGCGCTCGGTCGACATGCAGATCTGGCCCTGGTTGGCGAAGGCGCCAAAGGCCGCGGCCTTCACCGCCTCGTCGAGGTCGGCATCGTCGAGCACGACGAGGGGCGACTTGCCGCCCAGCTCCAGCAGCACCGGCTTCAGGTATTCGGCGCACTTCCTGGCGATGATCTTGCCGACGCGCGAGGAGCCCGTGAAGTTCACCCGCCGCACCGCCGGATGGGCGATCAGCGCGTCCACCACCTCGCCCGCATCCTTGGGGGCGTTGGTGACGACGTTCACCACCCCCGGCGGGAAGCCCGCCTCGCGGAACAGCTCGCCGATCAGCCGGTGCGTGCCGGGGCACATCTCGGAGGCCTTCAGCACAACCGTGTTGCCGCAGGCGAGCGGCATGGCGATGGCGCGCACGCCCAGGATGACGGGGGCATTCCACGGGGCGATGCCGGCCACCACGCCCGCCGGCTGGCGGTAGCCCATGGCGAGGCTGCCCGGCACGTTGGAGGGGATGATCTCGCCCGAGATCTGCGTGGTCATGGCCGCGGCCTCGCGCACCATGCCGGACGCGAGCATGCAGTTGAAGCCGGCCCACATGGCGGTGGAGCCCGTCTCCGCCGCCATGACGGGCGCAAACCTGCCGCCGGCCGCCGCAATCAGGTCGGCCGCCTTGTTGAGCAGGTCCCGGCGGGCCGCGGGCGCCAGC
>JBAPMW010000146.1:0-1846 GCA_049278815.1 Hyphomicrobiaceae bacterium | reverse complement strand
CGCCCGCACCGCCTCAACGTCGCGCACGTCGAGTGTCAGCGCCTCGGCCTGCTGCCCGCGCGCACGGATTGCCTCGGCCGCGTCCTCGACCTCCCTTGTCGTACGCGCGGCGAGCGTGACGTGGGCTCCGGCATCCGCCAGGGCCGAGGCGGCTGCGAGCCCGATGCCGCGCCCCGCGCCGGTCACCAGCGCGCGCCGGCCGTCGAGCCGGAACGAGGGTGTTGGTGCGAGCTCCAAGGGACTACTCCGCCGCCGCGGCATAGGGCACATTGCGCCCGCCATAGCGGCGGACGCGGACATTGGCCTGCTCGGCATGACCGAGGAAGCCCTCAAGCACGCACAGCCGCGAGCAATATTCCCCGATCATGGCGCTGGCCTCGTCGGTGAGCACCTTCTGGTAGGTGCAGGTCTTCATGAACTTGCCGACCCACAGGCCGCCGGTGTAGCGCGCCGCCTTCCTGGTCGGCAGCGTATGGTTGGTGCCGATCACCTTGTCGCCATAGGCGACGTTGGTGCGGGTCCCGAGGAACAGCGAGCCGTAGTTCCGCATGCCCCCGAGGAACGCATCGGGGTCGCGCGTCATCACCTGCACGTGCTCGGAGGCGACGCGGTCGGCCTCGACGATCATCTCCCCGGTGCTGTCGCAGACGATCACCTCGCCATAGTCCTTCCAGGCCTGCCCGGCGGCGTCGGCCGTCGGCAGGATCGCCAGCAGCCGCTCGACCTCGGCCATGGTGTCGCGCGCCAGCTTCTCGGAGTCGGTGATCATGACGGCGGGCGAGGTCGGCCCATGCTCGGCCTGCCCGAGCAGGTCGGTGGCGCAGATCTCGGCGTCGACCGAGTCGTCGGCGATGATCAGCGTCTCGGTCGGCCCTGCCAGCAGGTCGATGCCGACGCGGCCGAACAGTTGCCGCTTGGCCTCCGCCACATAGGCATTGCCGGGGCCGACGACCATGTCCACCGGCTGGATGGTCTCGGTGCCGAGCGCCATGGCGGCCACCGCCTGCACGCCGCCGAGGACGTAGATCTCGTCCGCGCCGCCGAAGTGCATCGCCGCGACGATGGCGGGATGCGGACCGCCCTTGTAGGGCGGAGCGCAGGCAATGATGCGCTGCACGCCGGCGACCTTGGCCGTGACGATCGACATATGAGCCGAGGCGACCATCGGATAGCGTCCGCCCGGCACATAGCAGCCGATGGCGTTCACCGGGATGTGGCGATGGCCGAGCACGACGCCGGGCAGCGTCTCGACCTCGAGGTCGTGCATGGTCTCCTTCTGCTTCTGCGCGAAGTTGCGCACCTGCGCCTGCGCGAAGGCGATGTCGTCGAGGTCGCGTTGCGGCACCTCACCGATCGCGCGCTCGATCTCGGCCGGCGACAGCCTGAAGTCGGCCGGCGACCAGTTGTCGAATTTCTCGGACAGCTCGCGGATGGCCTTATCCTTGCGCTCCTCGACGTCGGCCAGGATGCCCTCCACCGTCTCCCGGACCTTGGCGTCGGCGGCCTTGACCGCGCTCGCATCCATACCGCGCTTGAGCCAGCGGGCCATGGCCATCCTCCTGACGTTTCCAGGTCTTGCCGTCGGGCGCTTTGCTCGGCGCTGCCCTTGCCGACCTATTGTAAGAAGGAAGAAGGCGCCCCAGGTCAACCCCGCGACGCGCTCTATGTGGGCCCGAGCAATCCCCGAGCAATCCCTCCGCCAGGATGCACGGGCGTCCGCTTGAGCTAAGCAAAGGGCGCTTTGCTGCCCAACGCTTGCGCTGCGTCTCAGCAGGTTGCGCCGACGCCGGCTATCGAGCGAGGCGTGTGCCACAACGTCTCTCCCCCCTTGTGGGGGAGGGACAGG
>JBAPMW010000145.1:0-2404 GCA_049278815.1 Hyphomicrobiaceae bacterium | reverse complement strand
ACGGAGGGCTTGAGCAGCGGGTCGCGCTTGGATGCCGATGGGGGTCAATGCGTGGCGCCGATCCGCAGCCCGAGAGCCGGTGATACGCCTCCTTGCGCGCATCCTTGAGCGTGGAAATGGCAGGGTTTGATGTGGCGCGAAGTGTTCAAGCGGTTACGAAAAATGGTAGGTAAAACAACAGTCTAGGGTCAATATGGAGCAATATGCGGGCGTAGCTCAGTGGTAGAACATCAGCTTCCCAAGCTGGTGTTTTTGGCCTTAAGTGACTGATTTAATTTGACAAAAGTTTTACATGTTTGGCTGAAATCTGGCAAACATGTAAAACTCGTCAGTCATCGCCTCTTCTGCTCGCCGGTCCTTCGCTGAGTGCGCCTGCGCGCTCGAAAACGAGTTCCGGAGGCTCGGTCACGATGTGCGGCTGATGCCACCGAGCTCCTGAAGGCCTATGTCAAGCGCGGCAAGAATGACGCTGCCGATACGGCCGCGATCTGCGAGGCCGTGAGGCGGTCGTCGATGCGCTTCGTGCCGATCAAGAACGCCGAGCAGCAAGCCGCGCTGATCTGCATCGAACGCCAGCTTGCTGATCCGCCAGCGCACGCAGTTGATCAATGCCATGCGCGCTCACTGGCTGAGCTTGCGGATTCCGGCGAAGGCGGACAGTGATTCCGATTGATCGCGGACACGATTCACACGGATCCGGGTCGACTCATTGCTTGGCCAATCCTGGCGCCTTGCCGGCGCTGACTGTTTCGCCCAGCCAGTCCGTTAGAGACTGGGCGAGCAAGTCTGGTTTTTCGAGATTGGGCAAATGCCCCGTATCGAGACGGATCAGGCGTTTGGGTTCATGCGCCGCCGCGTAGATCAGATCGGACTCGCTGGCGGGCTGCAGCTCATCCCGGTCACCTTGAAGCACAAGCAACGGCTTGCGAAGGCGGCGCGCCATGGCCTCCCCATCCCAGTCTTCGATCAGGCTACGGAAGGCCTTGATGGACAGACGCCGCGCATCGGTGATGAGGTCGTCGGCTCGAATGCGTTGGACCCATATCGGGTCATCGATCAGCTGCTCGTAACTATAGAAGTTGTTGACACTGATCCGCAAAGGCAGGATCGGTGCAACCGCTTCGGCAAGGCCGAGCAGCAAACGTCGCGCCGGTGTCATTAGGAAATCCGCAATCCGGGCCGGGCAGTTGCTCACCGCTACTGCTGCGATCCGGGCGTCGTCCACCGCCGCGGACATGCTCACCATTCCGCCCAGGCTGTTGCCGAAGACTGCCGTCAGGCCCGTGATCTCGCCCCGCACCGCATCGAGCACCGCCTGGGTATCCCGCACGAGGTCGCCCAGACGCCATTTTCCCCGAGCCCCACCGCTGCGGCCATGGCCACGATAGTCGAAGGCGACGCAGGCGAAACCGGCCGCCGCCAGCCTGTCCTCGAGCCCCTCGTACTCGAAGCTGTGAAAGCCCACTCCCGAAAGGAGCAGAACCGTGCCGACCGCACTCGCGGCGGCCGGTGTCAGGCGGGCATAGAGCTCGACGCCCTCCGACATGACCGTGAAATCGCGCTTTATCACGACTGCCCCCGCATGAGGTCGATGAAAAGGGTACTCTGTACGACCAATGCGACGCCCTTGAGGCCGGCGCGGGCATCGCGGGTCGACGGTGTCGGCCGTGTCATGGGTGGGGCCTCATGTCGCGCGCCTTTCAAGGTTAGCGGCTCACGTCGAAACCTGGCCGCTTCCGGATCGAACCGTCCTCCACCACTTGTGATTCCCCCTTTCGGGCGAACACGCACTGCCAAGTGCCGACTTCCAACATCTTTGGCCTTCTCAAGAGCCAGACGAATGAAAGCCACTCAATGTTCCCCTCCCACGGCGCCTTTCAGGCTTGTGGCGCAGGTTCGAGTCAAAGGTAGACGCCGATAGCTGCCACAATGACGAGCACCGTCGACGGACCGGCCAAAGGAAGGTCTGCGCTTCCACGTATTGCTCGCGCCTCGCCTGGAGCGTCTCGATCAGGCACCGAATGCTGGAGGTGCCGTTTTTTGGATTCACTATCTGATTTTACGCAATAAGCATCTCCCGTCTCGCCGCGGAGCCCTCTCCACACCGGCTACTCATGCGGTGCGCGAGCCCACGCGTTGGCCTCACGGCAATGCTGCGGCGCAGGGCCTGATTAAGTTTCCCTGGCACAAAGATGGGCCGAGTCACCTTGCTTTCCCCACGGCAGCCTTTCTGTGGTCTTGCTGACGCGATATGCTCTCTACGGAGCTTTCTCTGACCCATTCTGGACGCCGTGATGTCTCGGCTAGGCGCGGTCTCGGAATTCGACCTTCAAGCCTCTGGTGGCGAGGCGGGACAAGAATGCGCTGGGGTCGGCGATCTGCTCAGGCATCCAGGCCCCAGGCT
>JBAPMW010000144.1:0-12288 GCA_049278815.1 Hyphomicrobiaceae bacterium | reverse complement strand
GCGCCGGGGACCCAAGGCGCTGATCCTTGCCGTGCCGGTGGCTCCGGCCGAGACCGTGGAAGCTCTGCGCGCGGAGGTCGATCAGCTTATCTGTCTCGCAACACCGGAGCCCTTCTATGCGATCGGCCTCCACTACCTCGATTTCCGCCAACTCAGCGATCAGGAGGTGGTGAGCAGCCTTGCGGCCATCGAGAGCGAAGCTGCCGCGAAACCCAATGAGCGGGAAGCCGTAGATGCGGCGACGCCGGGTCCCGTCGGATGAAGAACAGCACAGCGGTTTTCAGCGCGGGTCGGCTGCGGCGTCGTGCCGTGCCTATTCTCCATTTGCCGGAGGCAGAGTGGCAAGGTCGTGAACCTCGACCACGCTCGAGCCGTGGGTGAGCAGGATGGTGCAGGCGCGGCGCTCGTCCTGCGCATCGAATAGCTGGATCCACAGCATCAGGCATCCGTCCTCGACAGCCTCTTGAATTCTGGCGGCGTGTCGAGAGACGAGCCAGAGGTCGAGAGCCTCTTGCAGCGACTCGGCGCCGTCGTTCACTCGCTCTGCGAGCCGATCCGCCAATGGGCCCGCCGTGCAAAACACCGGCTCGCCAACCTTTGTCAGCGTCAGCTCACGCAGCCGAAGCTCGAGACTATGCTTCCTCGCGCCGGCCATGGTGCGGTGGAGACCGAGAAAGCTGAGCGTCTCTGGATCGACACCCGCGACCCGCAAGTCGCGCAATGCTTCACACGCGCCGTCCCAGGTGTTGAATGTACCAACCGCGAAGCGTACCGACCACCGCCGCGGCATGTCTCCTGTCCTTGTCGTCACATGCGAAGCGTTTGAAGACCAGATTGGTTGCTGCATTCCATCGCGGGCAAGGGTCCTTGCGGCTTCGAGAGTGGTCAATTGGCGCAAGCGACGGGCCAACAGAAAGAGCGTGCATCTGGGTTCTCAGAAGCCGCGCACAAGCCGCCTAGCGCGCGCGTGGCCGACACAAGTCCCCATGGCATGGTGAGGTATCAGCGCATTGATATAGATCAACTTTTGTCGGGGAGCGGCAGAACCGACTACGCTTATCCGGCATCACCGGGTCATATCACACCAAGAATCTCGCGCAGCGCAATCGCCAGCTCCGCCTGCCGGTAGGGTTTGCGCAGAACTTTGAGCCGCTCGCGCTCCAGATCGTCCGCGTGGGCAAGGTCTTCGGCGTAACCCGTGGTCAACAGCACCTTGATGCCGGGCTTCAGCTCCCTTGCCTTGCGCGCCACGTCGCGTCCGGACAGCCCACCCGGCATGATCATGTCGGTAAAGACGAGGTCCACATGCGCGCCACTTTGCAGGAGGTTCAACGCCTCGACCCCATCGCGCGCCTCAATCACATTGTGACCGATCATCTTGAGGCGCCTAACGGTGAGCTGGCGGACCCGTTCGTCATCCTCGACGACGAGTATGACTCGGCGCGATCCCGGATCAGGCGGGGCAACGCCTTGGCTTGCACGTCGCTCAACCGCCGGGGCGCCCGCCCGCGGCAGGTATAGGTTGACCGTCGTCCCCTGACCAACCTCGCTGTAGATGCTTACATGGCCGCCCATTTGCTTTACGAATCCATAGACCATCGCCAGGCCGAGCCCGGTGCCGCGGCCCTTCTCCTTGGTTGTAAAGAAGGGCTCGAACACCCGATCCCGCACCTCGGGCGGCATGCCCATCCCGGTATCGGATACCGACAGCTGCACGTAGTCGCCACACTTCAGCTCAGGGTCGGCGCCGAGTCGGTCCACTTCCACCGTCACGTTGCGCGTCTCAACGATCAGCCTCCCGCCCTTGGGCATGGCATCACGCGCATTGACGGCAAGGTTGACGATGGCGCTTTGCAGCTGGCAGGGGACAGCGCATGTCTCCCACAAATCGGGGGCGAGCGACGCTGACAAGCCGATCTGCTCGCCAAGCGTGCGTCGCAGCATGTCGGCGACACCAATAACAAGATCGTTCAGACAAACCACGCGGGGATCGAGCTGCCGCTGCCGCGCAAAGGTTAATAGCTGTTCTGTGAGCTGGGAGCCGAGCACGGCCGCATTCTGAGCCTCCTTGAGAAGCGCCCGGGCGTCATCGCCATTAACGCGCGCTTCCAGGAGCTCCAGGTTGCCGGTGATCACCAGCAGCAAATTGTTGAAGTCATGGGCAATGCCGCCCGTGAGCTGGCCGAAGGCTTCCATTTTCTGGGCTTGCGCCAGGCGGTGCTCGCTCTCCCGCAGTGCCACCTCGACATGCTTGCGGTCGCTCAAATCATGGATCATTCCGGTGAAATAGCGCCGCCCCTTCGCTTCGAATTCGCACACCGCCAGGTGGATAGGAAATGTCCCTCCATCCTTGCGCCGACCGCTCACTTCTCGGCCAATGCCAATGATCTCCTTGATACCGGTCTTAAGGTAGTTGCCAATGTACCCGTCGTGCTCAGCCCGGTACGGGTCAGGCATCAGAACGTTTACATTCTGTCCGACGAGTTCCGCGGCGCCATAGCCGAACAGGCGTTCGGTCGCCGGATTGACGCTTTCGATCAGGCCCCGATCATCGATCGTAATGATGGCAATGACGGTCGACTCCAGGATGCCCCGAAGCTTGGCGGCCTGGGCTTCGGCTGAGCCCACCTGCCCATCAGTCCGATGCATCGCAACCGCGCCCTTGCGCAAGCGGTGCTGGGACAACAATTGCCTGCGGCGCCCATACGTCCCTTTGCCGGTCCCCCAAGCGGCACGGCGCAAACGACAATCATCGAGCGGCAGCCCCGGTGTGGCCGTTCATGTCAGGCTCGCGCTGCTGGCTTGTCAAGCCGGTGGAAAACCCTGAGGTGCCGCCGGATTCCTCCCGATACTAGTGGGCACAATGCCTTCTCGATTGCGCCCTCGGCCGCGGCAAAGACGGAACATGGGGACTGGCGGTACCTAAGGTCCCCTGCGCCAGCCACCAACTGCGAGCGGACCGGATCAAGCTCTTCAGCCGGTTGTTCCAGATCAACGCCGGCAGAGAAATGCATGATTTGGATGGCCCGGCTACATCAAGGAGGCCGACATGTTCAAGCACATGCTGGTTGCAACCGACGGCTCGCAGCTATCCGAGCAGGCCGTCGCCTATGCAATCTCGATCGCCGCGCCACTCAATGCGCAGGTCACGGCAATCTACGTCGTGCAGCCTGTGCATGCGATTGTGCCAGCGCCACTCTCCGAGACGATTAGCGAGGACTTCGCCGCCCGGGTCGAGGAGCACGCCAAAGCCGCCATGGCGTTTGTCGAGCAGACCGCACACAAGGCCGGCGTTGCCGTCAATCTCGTCACCATACGCAAGGAGCACCCCCACAAGGCCATTGTCGAGACGGCACACAGAAGCCGCTGCGACCTCATCGTCATGGCCTCTCACGGGCATCGGCCGGTGTCGCGGTTCATGCTGGGCGGCGTGACGCAGAAGGTGCTTGCCGAAAGCGACATTCCAGTTCTGGTCTATCGCTCGTACGCGCGTGCATGAGCCTGCGCAGCGAGCTGGGATTGCCGCGCTCGTCGCGACGTGACGACGTCGCGCCAAGAGTGGTGGTCGCGCTCGCAGGCCACTTACCCTGGCACATGTGCGACGAGGATGTCGCACGGCGCGTGCACGAGGAACTCGCGGGTCGTGCTGCCGATGAAGTTCTCCGCAAGCCCGCTGCGGCTGTTGGCCCCCAAAGAGAGGAGGTCAGGTCCGAGGCGCTCGACGGCGTTACGGATGACGTCCGCAGCGGCACCCTCAACCAGCTCCAGCTTCAGCGCCGATGGACGGGGTTGCTGACCTTCGAGGCACTTGGCGACATGCTGCTCCAGTAGCGCCCGCAACCTCCGCTCTTCCGCGGCCACCACCTCGCGCGCGGGGGCTCTTCCCGATATCGCGACGGGGACCCTTCGCCAGGCCTGGACGACGTGGAGCTCAGCCGTGGGCGCGAGCGCGGCGGCAGCGGCCAGGGCCTCCGCTGCATTCTCGCCGCGATCGACGGCGGCCACGACGCGCCCATAAGCGCCACGGTCCTCGCGGCTGACCATCAGCACGGGCCGATCGGCGAACCGCAAGACGCGCTCCGTCGTCGTCCCGGCGAACAGCTCCGGAAACCCAAGCTTGGCATGCATCCCGAGAACGATCATGTCCGCGAAGGCCCGATACGCCTCACCGAGGATGGCGGAGAATGGCTCACCCTCGATCACCTGCACCCTGATCCGCTCCTTGGCAGGTTGCGTGAGCCCGGCGACATCAGCCTCGATTTCCGCGCGCGCCTCAGCGACGCGGCGGGTCACGATCTTCGGCGGCAGGCCGCGCTCTATCACGGACAGCACTGTGAGATCGCCATCGGCCTCAGCGGCAAGGCGCGCGGCGCGTCTCAGGGCGACAGCGGACCCCGATGTCAGGTCCGTCGCCAGCAGGAAATTCTTGGGCTTGGCCTCCATCGGGCCAACATCAATTGCAGGCGCTTCCCCAACATTGACGCAGGTCAATGGCATGACCATCGGTCGGCGAGATGCAAGACCTCATCTCATGTTCGACGGCCATGAGCAGGACTGCATCTTCGGGACCGGCCCCTTCTTCGCGCCCGCTGCCGCCGGCCGAGACCCGACCCCGCGCGCTCGAGCAAAGTTGGCTCTACTCGGAAGAGCTCGGCATCGATCTCAGCCAGGGCAGCGATGCGGTTTACTTCCGGTGGTTTCTCGCAAGCCTGCTCTTTGGCGCGCATATCAGCGAGACCATAGCGAAGAACACCTATCGGGCCTTTCTCCGCCACGATTTGACCGGCCCCGGCAGGATCGTCGGCGCCGGGTGGGGCTTCCTGGTCGATCCCATCATGCGTGAAGGCGGTTATGGCCGCTATGACGGCCGCAAGTCGACGCAGGTATTGCGCGATTGCGAGCGCCTCTTGACCGACTACCGCGGCAGCCTGCGTCGATTGCACGACGCCGCTCGCGATGCGCGTGATCTCGAGGGCGCGCTGCTCACATTCTATGGCGTGGGGCCGGTGACGGCGAACATCTTCCTGCGTGAGCTGCGTCCGTACTGGAGCAAGGCCGATCCCGAGCCGCTGCCGATCGTGAAGAGCCTGGCGAAGAAGCTGAAACTCGACCTCGCGCGCTATCCTCGCAAGAGCCTCATCTTCGCCAGGGTGGAGGCCGGCCTCATCCGGAAGCTGCACGAGCGTTCATGAGACACAAAGAAGCGGCCTCGATTGGTGGAAGGGGTTGGCTGAGCGCTACGCGCTCGAGGCCGCGTGCGGCCTCATGGTGGAAATTCAAGGCCCAACATCGGACGTGACCAGAAGGTTGACTTAAGGCGCGAAAGCAGGTGTTTCAGTATTTCTTCTTCAGCTCTTGCCACACCGATTCGATCTCCCTGCGGAACCGCGTATTGATCTCCTCATAGCGCCTGTCCGCAAGCTCTTCATCGTAAACGTTGATCACCTCGCGATCGAAGTACGAACGAATTCCGCCCACGAATTCGACGGCAATTTCCGTCGTCGATCCGGGGCCCCCTTGCAGGCGCAGCGTCGGATTGATCGGGAACAGGCCACGATCCATCACCACCTCCTGCCCCAAGGCCGACAGCATGAATTCGACGAACGCGCGCGCCGCTTTCGGATGGGGGGCCCCTCTCAGAACGGCTATGGTACCGATACTCAGCGGAGCCGTCTTCGGGACCGCAAACCGAATGTCAAAGCCGGCCAGGCGATCTTCGAGGGCCATGTAGCTCGGTGCGGCGAAGCCTGCAGCAAACTCGCCCCTTGCCACCAGCGAGGACACATCGCGGCTGCGAGCAGCAAACATTCCAGTATTGCTGGCCAGACGTTTGAGCCAATCCCATCCTTTCTCTTCGCCATCGCGCTGCAAGATGACCTCGTAAGCGCCATGACTGCTTCCCGACAATGTGGGAGCGCATTGCACGACCTGGCCCCGCAGCCTTGGATTGAGGAGATCATCCCAGTCCGATGGCTCGGCGAGCCCCAGCCGCTGGAACACCTTCGGGTGATAAACGATGCCGTAGAACTCGAGCAGCGTTCCGATCCAGAAGCCCTTGGGATCTTTGAGCCTGACCGGCTTCGGTCGCCCGATGCTTATCGGGATCGAGTCCGCGGCTGACGGGGGCAGCTCCAGCGGCGCCAGCAGGCCGCGCTCGGCAAGTCTGTCGAAGAGAACAGCGTCTCCGCCCCAAAGGATGTCAGCCGCCGGGCGGCCGTTCCATTCGAGCACGCGTCCATAGGCTATCGGCGTACCCGCGGCGATCGCGCTCGCCTTCACGGTGATGTTCCACCTCTGCCTTGCGTATCGCGTGAATTCTGCCAACGCCGGGTCGGTCAGTGTCTTACCGACAGGTGTAATCAGAACCAATTCGTGTTCGATGGCCTGCGTGGCCTCCGCGCCGAGCGGCGATTTACTCCCGATGATCGCGAGCAGCCCACAGAGTGCCAGCAATCGCAGCATGGGTTTGCCCCGCTTCGAGGATACGTAGTCGCGCCAATGGAAGAGCATGCATTACGTCAAAGAGGCCATCCCCTCTTTCAATCAAGGCGCTCCCAGCCGCCGCCCTCAGCGGTCCCGCCATGGCGAGCGGCCGGCCACAGGCTGCGCAACTCGTCGGGGAACAGCTTGATCAGTTTTTCGACCTCGCCGGGATCCATCCTGTTTGCCATCACCTCGAACACGGCACGGACAGCCTTCTCCGGATCCATGGCGAGACCGCGGAACACATCGCCGCTGACGTAGTAGAGAAAGTCCTGCTTGTGGCGGACCTTGGTCGGCGTGCCTGCGGCGTGCCATCCCTCATAGTAGAAGCCGCGCATCAGGATGGGCAGCTGTGCCCCCAGGTGCACTGCGTTGTCTGGGCCGATCCGATCGCGCACGGCATGCAGGGTCGCGCTGAGCACCTTGTAGGCGTGCTTCCGATCCACCCCGAGACGCTCCATCAAGTCTTTGAGCCAGAGGTTGGTCTGCTGCACGGTTGTATCGAAGACATCGAGTCCGGTTGACATGGTCGACCATCCACGGATGAGGGAAGCACCTTCGCCATGGACAGCATGGAAGCGAGCTGCCTGCTGTCCGATCGCATCAGGAGCACCTTGCTGGTCTCGATCTTGCGCCCACCGCACCCTGCTTTTCCGATGCCGTGACCTTCAGCGTGCCCTTGTCGAGTGCGGCCTTGGATTCGAAAGCTCGATCTTTGCCATTGGATGCTCGTGTCTTTACCCTACGTCGGCCCTGGCGGCCGCACATTGATCCAGCGCAAGTCGGTCGCGCACAGCCATGGCAACCAATGTCCGAGCAGCGATGCCTGCGAAGCGCCGAGCCAGGGGAGCTAGCTTCAAGGTCCAGATCGGACCCCGCGACAGGTGACGGTCACCGGAGGTCTCCCACACATGGTCTACATCGAGACAGCCGCAATCCTCGCGTTAACCCTCTTCAACGCCGTGCTCGCGATCCTCTGCGCGGAAAGGACGTCGCGCAGATCGATCGCAAGCGGCTGCCGCAGGGCGAGGAGGCGGATCGACAGACGATCAATCTCGTGCTGCATCCGATCGGCATCGGGCTCGCGCTCGATCACGCGGCGGGCGACAGCAGTGTCGCTCCGCTCGATTGCCTCAATAGCCGCCTTCAGCTGCTCGCCGGTGAGTTTCCCCATCCCCTCCACCAGCTGCTTCAGCCGGCGAAGCTGCTCATCGAACGATTTCACGGTATGATCGGTCACGGCTGCTAACTCCGCCATGCAATGGGACCAGCCGGCACATCCTTGCGGCCGGCTGCTGTTCATGAATAACGGGATGCTCAAGGGGGGCGTTGACCCGCGTCAAACAGCTCTTTTGGCCTTGGCCATCAAGCCGATCATGGCACGACCGGACAGGAGCGAGCCGAAGAGGCCCTTCAATCGACGCGAAGAAACGGGAAGCGCTTCAGATCGTCGCGCGACCACAGCGACATGCCGGCCCGCTGGCCCACGGTTTCGATGTCGAGAACGTAATCGGGGTCCTGAAAGTCGATGCGGCCGGGCTGGCCCAGCTCGCACAGGCGCTCAAGGATGCTGTCATTAAGAGACCGCTCCTCGGCTTGGGCGCTCAGTCTCACCGGCGCATCGCCTCTGCGCCGATGCAGCCGCGCGTGGAATGACCTGCCGCCCATGCGGTCCGCCCATTGGCGTGCGATCGTGCGGGCCTGCTCCTGGAATTGGGCCGTTGTTGCGAAGGCAAACGTCGCCTGTGCCGGCATCACGCGCGAGATGTCATTGCGCATGCTCACGTCATGCGCGGCGGCCCCAGCGATGGCCTCGAGGAACGCTGCAACGTCGGCCACCTTCAGGACCAGGACGTTGTGGAACTCGGTCCTGGCGACCTCGCCATAGCGGGACAGAAGGCGGCGGGCGCTTCGCAGGCCGCGCCAATCATAGGCAGTCACAACGACATTCCAGTCCATGCCGGTTCAACCTCTTCCAGGACACGGCCAACATGAGCCGTTCATGCGTTCCTTCTCCAATCGAGCTGCCCGCTTGCGATCTGGTTCGCCGGACCTGTCGGGCGTCAGCAGCAGCGTCGGACAGGCCTCCTGCTGGCCCCGCCGAATTTGGCCGAGGGGATGGGAGGTGGGGCGCCCGGTTCCGTGGCTCCGTAGTAAAGGCCGCATTCAGCTTCCCGGCCCCGCACCACGCGGCGTCCTGACAGGGGACCTTGCCTTTCGGTCACCACGGTCGCCTGGGACTCGGGCTCTGTGTCCGTCTGGGTGTAGATAACCACCCAATCTTTCGTCTTCCCAAGCTCATGCGCCCTGCGTGTGTTGGAGAACAGCGCCGTAAAACCCCAATGGTCCCGTGCCGTATGCAAGACCGGCAGCCATGCCTCGCCTGTCGGGTTGAACCTCTTCGTCGAGCAGCAGGGCGATCGGCGGGGCCTTGGCCTGCAGGAGCGCCCTGACCCGCTGGCGGCCCAGGCGCTCGGTCAGAACGGCACGGACGGCGGCGACGCGCCGATGCCCCACTCCAGGCACCTTGGCCAGCCGGCCGTCGTGGGCAGCCACCTCAAGCGCTTCCAGCGTATCGACGTGGAGCTCGCCATGGATACGCGCGGCCAGCTCGGGGCCTATGCTCGGCAGGGTCTGGAACACCTGCTCCGGCTGCAATGCGCCGCGCAGCCGCTCCAGGCTCCAGCGGCCGGTCGACAGCAATTCCATGATCGCCATGGCGATGCCGCGGCCGATGGTCGGCAGCGCCATCAGTCCGTCGAGCCCGTCCGCATGGGCGATGTCCCCGATCGAGGACGGCAGCGTTTCGACCGTGGCCGCGGCGCGGCGATAGGCCGAGACGCGAAAGCCATCCACCTCCTGCTGCGCGAGCACATCTGCCATCTCGCGCAGCTTGCCGGCGATGGTCTCATTGAGTCCGTCGGCCATGTTGGTCGCGGTTGGTCGAAGAGGTCATTTCCGCCTGCGCTGGCCTCCTCACCCTGATGCTAACCTCCCCACCGGACGGACGATGCAGCAGAACGTCACCACTCGCAGCTCGACGGCAGCGGCCCTTATCGCTCGTAGAGACCGACAAGCCTCGCCTCGGCAATGGCATGCTTGCGCGCTTGGCGCTCGACCTCGCGGCATGACGGCTTGCTGCTCACGGCAAGATGGTCAACAGAGAGGGCCAGCAGGTGGAACTGGTAGCGGTGGGCGCCGTGGCGGCGAGGCGGACAGGGACCACCATACCCCGGGCGGCCGAAATCGTTCATCGCCTGCCTCAGGCCGGATTTGGCTCCCGTCCGTCCCATGCCTTCAGCAAGCTCCGTCCGGTCGGGCGGAATGTCGTAGACCGCCCAGTGATGCCAGACACCCGCGGGAGCGTCCGGGTCATCGCAGAGGAGGACGAAGCTTCGCGTCTCCGCGGGCGCATCGGACCATCTCAGCGGCACGGACAAATCCTCGCCATCGCATGTAAAGCGGCGTGGGATGCGTTGCGCATCGGGGAAGGCTGGCGAGCTGAGATGCATGCATTACCCTTCTCGGAAGCGGGCACCGTGTCATCGAGGCGACCAGCAACCTCCGCCGCGATCAAAGGCGATTGATCTCGAAGTCTTCGCAGGATTGGCCGAACAGCGAGAAGCCCTCCTCCAGGTAGTCGGCCAGCAGCGGCATGCCGAGCAGGTAGCTCGCCGTCTGCTCGGCGCGGCTCACATGGGCGCGCGCCGCTTCCTCCCGCAGCGCCGGCCCACTCCTCGATCGTGTTGTCGTCTCCTCGCTCAGGCTCGAGATGAACGAGCTCAGCTCCTCGACGACGGGGTCATCGCCGTGGTCCTCCAGCACGGAGATCATCCTGTCATCGGAGGGATTGGAGCCCGCATCGGGCTCGGTGACTTCATCCTTGGAGTCGAACTCGCGTGCCTTGAAGATGACAAAGCATACCTTCTCTGGAGAGATGGCAAGTGCGGGCATGTCCTCGTCCGAGAGGATTTCAATCTTTCTCGGTCGGGTTGCCATAGCCCTCGCTCCGATTCCTGCGTCCTGCACCAATCCCCATAGTCTCCGGCGCCTCGCGCGCACTTGACCTGCATCAATGTGGTTCCACCTCCTCTGCACTGATGCTTAACCATCGTCGCGAGGCGGCAAGATCAGCCGATGCCGTGATCCAGGAGATGACCTGCGGCCAGATCCGGGCGTAGGCCTGACGCCCGACGAGAATGGCGAGATGCTGCAGGCCGACGCCAGTCTCGCCAGGGTATGCGAGGACACGTGCGGCGTCGGCCGGCATGGCCTGCGCAAACGGCGCAATCGAAGCCGGAGGCGCGATCTCGTCGGCCGTGTTGATGACCATGAGGGTGGGCAGCCGCAGCCCCGACGGGCCGACCTCCCTGCCGCAGACGGCCAAGGTGCCACGGCAGAACCGGTCCTCGCGGTAGAGCCAGTCGACGATCTCCTGCACCAGCCGGCCCGGCAATGGAGCCTCATCGAGAGCCCAGCGCTCGACCCGAGCGTGAATGCCCGTCGCGGCAGGGTCGGTGAGGCTCAAGGTGGCGTCCATCAGCCGCGACCAGACGAAAGTGGAAGGAGAGGCGAGCGCGCTCACCTGCGAGAGGAGAGAGCCTGGCACGACGTCGGTGTCCGACAGCCCAGAGGGAACCAGGGAGACGAGCGCCTCGCGGAATCCGCTCACACCAGGCTGAAAGGAAAGCGGTGCCCCCAGCAGCACGAGCCCACGCACGCCGTGGGGATCGAAGGCAGCGTGAATGGCGGCCAGCGTGCCGCCAAGCGAATGGCCCATCAGGAATGGCTGTTCCCCGCCCGCGTCATCGATGACCTTGGCGAGACACTCGGAGATGGCCTCCCCCGCATAGGCATCTAGGCCAACGCCTCCTTGGCCGCGCGCGGGAGACAGCCATTCCAGCAGGTAGACGCGCAGTTGCTCGTTCAGACAGTAGCGAATGGCACTGCGTGTCGGTGCGAGGTCCCAGATGTAGGGGCGCTTGATGGGTGCGGCGATGATGAGCACGGGCAGCCCCCTCCTCGCGGCGCTGTAGGCGCGCAGGCGCCAGTGCAGACCCGAGGCCAGCGCGCGGTAGTCGCATTCGGTCGGGCCAAGCCCAAGTGCGCCGAGTGCGTTTCCTTGTGCCCTGCGCAGCGTGTCCATCACGGCAAAGTGCAGCTGGCAGAAGGCGTCCATTGCTGCAGCCACACTGCTCCTGGCCGGCGCTTCAGCCCTTGACGCAGATCAGTGGGGCGAGGCGCGCCACCTTGCGCGCGAGCCCGGCTTGCTCCGCGGCATCGACGACGGAGGTGACGTCCTTGTAGGCGCCGGGCGCCTCCTCGGCGACGCCGCGCGCCGAGGGACTGAGCACGATGATGCCGCGGTCTGCCAGCTCGTCGATCACCTGCCGGCCGGCCCAGGTGCGGGTCGCCTGGTGCCGGCTCATCCTCCGCCCCGCCCCATGGCAGGCGGACGCGAAGGCGTGCGCCTCGCTCTCGGGCGTACCGACCAGCACGAACGAGCTGGTCCCCATGCTGCCGCCGATCAGCACCGGCTGGCCCCAGGGCTTCAGCGCCTCGGGCAGGCTCGGGTGTCCGGGCCCGAACGCCCGCGTGGCGCCCTTGCGGTGGACGTACAGCCGGCGCGGGCGTCTATCGACCTCGTGCGTCTCGACCTTGCAGGTGTTGTGCGAGACGTCGAACAGCAGCGGCAGCGGCGCATCGGCGAAGAAGCGGGCGAACACCTGGCGCGCCAGGTGGCCGATGATCTGCCGGTTGGCGAGCGCGCAGTTGATGGCGGCGCGCATGGCGCCCAGGTAGCGG
>JBAPMW010000143.1:0-3415 GCA_049278815.1 Hyphomicrobiaceae bacterium | reverse complement strand
ATTATTTTACCATCAGATCGTGAAATCGTGAGTCGTGAAGTCGTGAGATCACACGTCGCGAGCTCGATTTCACGATTCACGACCTGGCAAGCGCATACGTCGCGGTCGCGTGGGCGACCATGGCCGGCATGCCTTCCGAGAAGAGCTCAACCTCGCCGACGGCCGAGCGGCGGCCCAGGCGGATCAGCTTGGCGTGAGCGGTCATGTCGTTGGCGGCGGGGCGGGCCAGGAAGTTGATATGCAAGCTTGAGGTAACGGCGTCGAAGCCGGGCTCGCCAAGGCTGGCGATGATCGCCACGTAGACGCTGAAGTCCGCGAGCGCGAACATGGCCGGTCCCGCGATGGTGCCGCCGGGCCGGGTATGGCGCGGATCGGCGGTCATGCGCACGCGCGCGCTGGCGTGGTGCACCTCCTCGATGAGCATCGTACGGCCGCCCGCATGGATTTGCGGAAAGCGGCTATCGACCAGCTCGGCAATCCGCCCGGCATCCAGCCGAGGTGTCGCTGAACCGGGGGGCGGGCCGGGGATTGACATGTCGAGACGGTCCTACTTTTGTCATCGGTGACTCCTAGCACGGTCTGGAGTCGTGCAACCAAGGCGAACGCGTCGTCCAGCGAGGGCCATCAAGCGAGGACCATCATGCCCCAGGTGCTGCGCATTCTCGTTACTGCCTTTGCGGTCGTCGCGCTCGCCTTCATCGGCGGCATCGTCTCGGCCCAGAGCCCCCTGAAGCAGATCAAGCTGTCGGAGAAGCATCTCGAGAGCTTCATCGCTTCGCACAAGGACATGGCTGAGCTGCTCGAGAAGCTGCCGGCCGAGGCGTCGGAGAGCGCGGCGCAGAGCCAGATCGATGCCATCGCCAAGAAGCACGGCTTCAAGGACTACGACGAGTACAATGAGGTGGCCGCCAACATCGATCTGGTGATGTCCTGCATCGACCCCAAGACCAAGGAGTTCACCGAGCCGCCAACGCTGCTGAAGAAGGAGCTCGACGATGTCATGGCGGACAAGTCGATGCCCGAGCAGGATCGCAAGCAGTGGGTCGACGAGCTGATGGAGCGTGTGAAGACGGCGCAACCGATCCAACACCCGAGCAACGTGGAGCTCGTCAAGAGATACTACGACAAGCTCGAGCCGTTGCAGCAGTAGCGGAGCGACAGGCATGGCAGAGAGACGGGCGACAGCGGGAGCGCGCAAGCGGGCGGTCGAGACCGACACGCCGGCCGTCCTCGTCGAGAGCGAGCGCCGGGACGGCACCGTCCTGGTGCTGACGCTCGCGCGGCCTGGGGCGCGCAACAGCCTTTCCGAGGCCATGCTCGCCGCGCTGCAGGGCGCCGTCGACGCGGCCTCGGCCGACCCCGGCGTGAGGGCCGTCGTCATCGCCGGCAGAGGTCCGGCCTTCTCAGCCGGCCATGATCTGAGGGAGCTCACCGCGCATCGCGCCGACCCCGACGGCGGGCGCGCTTTCACCGAGCGTCTCATGCGGGCCTGCTCCAACCTGATGCAGTCGCTGGTGCGCGCGCCCAAGCCGGTGATCGCCGCGGTGGAAGGCGTCGCCACGGCGGCCGGCTGCCAGCTGATTGCCACCTGCGATCTGGCGGTGGCGTCGGAGGCCGCACGGTTTGCGACGCCCGGGGTCAACATCGGCCTCTTCTGCTCCACCCCCATGGTGGCCCTGTCGCGCAACCTGCCGCGCAAGCGTGCGATGGAGATGCTGCTCCTCGGCGACATGCTGTCCGCCCGCGAGGCGGCCGAGCACGGCCTCGTCAACCGCGTAGTGCCGCCGGGCACGGCGCTGGAGGCGGCGCTGGTGCTGGCCCGGATTGTTGCATCGAAGCCACCCGTCACGCTCGCAATCGGCAAGGAGGCGTTCTATCGGCAGCTCGAGCTGGGGCTCGCCGAGGCCTACGACTTTGCCTCCCGCGTCATGGTCGAGAACATGATGCATGCCGAGTCCAGGGAAGGAATCGGCGCCTTCCTCGAGAAGCGCGCCCCCGACTGGACCAAGACTTAGGCGCCCTCCAGCAACCCACCCACTACGCCTAGCGCCAGTGCGACCGTGCGCACGCTGTCAGGTCACCGCATGGCAACCTGAGAATGCGTCGGCTCTCGCCGCATGGTCGGGCCCCGGCCAACACAATGCGGACCATCCTTATTGCGCTAATAGACAAATGACAGTTTTTCCATAGACAGTCGCTCTCGTCTCGGTCAGATTGACGCTGCGCGCACACCCGCGGTGCGCGCGCACTTGGGGGCAGTCAGTCTCGGCGTTCACCCCGCACCCGTCGGGACTGATGCCTCTAGGACATGACCCGCCCGGCGTCGCCGCCGGGCGGGCCAATTTCTTCAAGGGGTATCGCGCCCAGGTGCAGCCCTGCGCAACGCGCCTACAACCCGAGCAGCGAGAAGACGAGGGCCAGCGTCCACATGGCTATGGCGACGAGGGACGTCCAGGCCGCGAACGTGAGATAGGTCTCGCGCAGCACAGCCGCGGTGAGTTGCTGGGCCGCAGCTGGCGGCGGGCGCTCCGCCTCGCTCAGATACAGCCACATCTCGGTGCGCCGATAGGGCTTCCAGCGCGCCTCGATCGCCTTGAGAAACAGGATGCCGGTCATCAGCAGCGTGAACATGCCGCCCAACTGAAAGGCGAGACGGGGCGCGAACGACAACCCCACCATGAAGCAGAAAATTGCCAGCGAGCCGAAAGCGCACGCCCGCAAGACCGTCGCGTAGGCGACCCTGCGCATGTTGTCCACGGGGTGCACCCTCAAGCCTGAGCTGGCACGGGCTGCTCCGCCCGCCCTAGACTTTAGTTGTAGCGGTTCCGCAAAAAACAGCGCATTCACGATTCTGTGCTTCGCCGGTGCTGCAATGACCGCACGGAGAGGGCCAGCATGTCAGGGTGGCCGCCTCGCTTAAAGCCCAACTCGCAGGAAATTGCCGACAGCCGGCATTGCCAACAACGCCGTGCCCACCAGCCAGATCCACAGCGAGGTGTCAGTGGAATCGTCTTCGGCGCCGATATAGCGCTCGTAGAGCGCTGCGGGAATGCCGGCGACGATCAGGGTGGCGGTCGACAGCATCAGGGAGGCGAAATAGGCGATCAGCGCCGTGCTGCCGAACAAGGGGGCCGCCAACAGCTGCCTGGTGAAGAGGAAGGTCGAAAGGAACGGCTCGTTGAGCGGACTGAGCGGCAGCCCGTTGACCATGGCGAAGAAGGCGACGCCGATGTAGTAGAAGTTGCGGCTCATCGTGCAGCTCCCGTGACAGGCAGGAGACCGGCGGCGCCGTAGGTGATGAATAGGGCGAAGCGCACCCAGAACAGCCAGACGAACGTGACGAGCCACAGAATGACGGGAGCGGCAGCCTTGGGCGTCACCTGTGCAACGGCGGCGACCACGGGATCAGTGACGT
>JBAPMW010000142.1:0-1912 GCA_049278815.1 Hyphomicrobiaceae bacterium | reverse complement strand
CGCCACGTGCGCGACGTTCAGGTCGTCGATGGAGCGGCCCTCGCGGCGCAGCAGGCCCGCGAGCAGCTGCTGGGCGCCCGCCCCTTCAGGCCGCACCACGGCGCGCAGCCGCCGCTCGTGCGCCTCGCCGAGGGAGGCGACCTTGAGGGGATTGCCGGCGGCGACGATAAGACCCTGCTCGCGGGCGGCAAAGCCGATCAGCACGGCATCGCGCAGCCCCGGCTCGGCGGCGACCCGCTGCGGATTGGCATCCGCCTCGGGCTCGGCGAGGTCGTGGAGGTGGATGGCGGCGGCCACCAGCTCGCCCTTGAGGAAGCGCTGGTAGCCGGCCTCGCTGCCCTCCGGCATGATGGCTAGCCCGGCGCGGCTCTCGCTCAGCGCCCATTGCAGAAGTGGGTCATGGCTGCCGCCCACGATCGGCGGCGGCTCGGGCGGCAGGGCGCCGTGCGGGCGCACCATGCCGCTGAGCAGCCAGCGGTCGAGATCGGTGCGCGAGAACAGCCACTTGCCCGTCACCTTGGTGCAGGGGATCTGCCGGTCCGCGATCAGCTCGTAGAGCTTGCGCTCCTTCAGCCGCAGGTAGTCCGCGGCCTCCGCCGTCGTCAGCAAGCTCAGACCTGCGTATGGCTGCATTTTTCTGCGCTGATTCTAATGATTGACTTGGAATAGAACAGCACGACGTATTCCCGACAGTCAATGCCAACGATGATCGTGATGGGCGCGCTGGATCTCATCGTTTCCGGGGATGCGAGGCTCTTCAGCATCGTCGCCCTGTCGCTGTACGTCACCATGTCGGCGACGGTGGCGGCGTGCGCGGTGGGTCTGCCGCTGGGCGCCCTGGTGGCCCTCACCCGGTTTCCCGGCCGCAACGCGCTGATCGTGCTCCTCAACGGCTGCATGGGGCTGCCGCCGGTGGTGGTGGGCCTGCTGGTATTCCTGCTGCTGTCGCGCTCGGGACCGCTCGGGCCCCTCGGGCTCCTGTTCACGCCGCAGGCGATGATCGTCGCGCAGGCGTTGCTGATCGCGCCCATCGTCGCCGCGCTCACGCGCCAGCTGATCGAGGACCTGTGGGCGGAGTACCGCGACGAGCTCACCGCCATGGCCATCGGTCCGGCCCGGCGCGTGGCGACGCTGCTCTGGGACGCCCGCTTCTCCCTCGTCACCATCGCGCTCGCGGGCTTCGGCCGGGCCGCGGCCGAGGTGGGCGCGGTGATGATCGTCGGCGGCAACATCGACGGCTTCACGCGCGTGATGACCACCACCATCGCGCTGGAGACCTCCAAGGGCGACCTGCCGCTCGCCATCGGCCTCGGCCTGGTGCTGATCACCGTGATCCTGGCGGTGAATGCCATGGCCTGGGCCGTGCGCGGCTGGTCCGAGCGCCATGCCGGCTAATCGCCCGACACAGAGGCGACCGGATTCCCCTCCCCCTTGTGGGGAGGGGTTAGGGGTGGGGGGACTCCCTCCCTCAGATGTTCTGCAATCCCCCCCACCCTGTCCCTCCCCCGCAAGGGGGGAGGGGACGTTGGCGTCTGCGTCTCGCCTCAATACCAGCGTCCTACCGATCGTCATCGAGGCCGTCGCCTTCGCCGCCGGAGAGACCTGCATCCTGCGCGATGTGACGCTGGCGCTGGAGGCGGGGCCGCCGACGGTGCTGATCGGCCCCAACGGCTCGGGCAAGACCACGCTGATCAGGCTGGCCATGGGCCTCATCGCACCCACCGCCGGCAGCATCCGCTATGCGCAGGCAGACCGGGCGGCGCGGCGGCTGGCCATCGTGTTCCAGAAGCCGGTGATGCTGCGCCGGACCGCCGGCAGCAACGTCGCCTACGCGTTGCAGGCCGCGGGCCGGCCGTCGGACGCCGCAACGATCGCGAAGCTGCTCGACCGCGTCGGCCTCGCGGCCCTCGCC
>JBAPMW010000141.1:0-6293 GCA_049278815.1 Hyphomicrobiaceae bacterium | reverse complement strand
ACACAAGGCCGCGCGCGTCAATGCGTTGGGTCTTCCCCCGGCTTTCGCCGGGGTCGACCCAACCTACAGTGTGCCGAGCGCCGTCACAGCGTCTTCTGCGCCAGCTCGCGGAATGCGTCGGGAACCGAGCGCTCCGCTTCGGACGCCAGCGAGCCATATCGGACTCCGCGCCACCCGAACCGATCGCGGACCGCATCGACCGCGCGGTCGGCCAGCCAGCGGGCGGCGCCGGGCCTGCTGCCGGGGCGGCGTACCTCGTCGGCAAGTCCAAGGGGCAGCTCCAGCTGCACGAGCGGGTGGTCCTCGAGCCGCGACACCGAGATGGCCAGCAGCGAGATGGTCCGCTCCTCGGGCCGGCTGGCCAGGATGTCCCGCACCAGCTCCTCGGCCACCTCGGCAAGGCTGCCGGTGGCTGAGATCGCTGTGGGCAGCGTGAGGGCGCGCGTGACCGAGCGCAGATCGGCAAACCGCACGCGCACCGTCACCGTCCGGCCGGGCCGCGACCTGGCGCGCAGCCGCGCGCCAATCCTGTCGGCGAGATGCCGCAGCACCGGACGGAAAATCCGCTCCTCGGCCGGCTGCCTGCCAAGGGCGGCCTGGGCGCCGACCGACTGGGCCCGGCGCTCCGTGACGATCTCCCGCGCATCGCGGTTCCAGGCGAGCGCCGCCAGCTTGTCGCCCAGCGCGCGGCCGATGAGCCGCTCCAGCCGCCACGGCTCGGTATGCGCCAGCTGGCCGATGGTGTGCACGCCGATCTGGGCGAGCCGCGCCTTGGCGACGGGGCCGACGCCCCACATCAGCTCCACCGGCAGGCCGTGCAGGAAGCCGAGCTCGCGCGCGGGATCAACCACGACGAGGCCGTCGGGCTTGGCAGCCTGCGAGGCGATCTTAGCGAGGTGCTTGGTGCGCGCCACGCCGATCGAGATCGCCAGCCCCAGCTCTGCCTGAACCCGCCGGCGGATCTGTTGTGCAATCTCGCGCGGTGGGCCGAGCAGGCGCTCGCAGCCCGCCACGTCGGCGAAGGCCTCGTCGATGGAGAGGCGCTCCACCATAGGCGTGAAGTCGGCCAGGACGGCGATGGCGGCATCGCCCAGCCGCCGGTACTCCTCGAAGCGGCCGGGCACGAGGCGCAGCGCGGGACACAGCTCGCGCGCCCGCCGCGCCGGCATGCCGCCGTGCACCCCGAACGCCTTCGCCTCGTAGGAGGCCGCGAGCACCACGCCGCTGCCGACGGCGATGGGCTTGCCGCGCAGCGACGGATCGAGAAGCTGCTCGACCGAGGCATAGAAGGCATCCAGGTCGGCATGCAGTATGGTGGCGCTCGATTCCATGCCGCCCTGCACCCGCCATCCCGTGTTGAGGATCGGCGTTGGCCCGACTCCAATTGGCTAGAACATAGAGAGAACATTCTGGTCAACCTGTCAAGGGAGCGCTTCTCAAAGGCGCGCCCCGCGGACATTGCAAGCGCCGGGAGAGAAGCGATGGTTGGGGACGCCGATGCCAAGGCGGGAGTGCCGGAAGGAAGTGCGGCCGAGGTCTTCCGCACCTTCCTCAGGCTCGGGCTCACGTCGTTCGGCGGGCCGATCGCGCATCTCGGCTACTTCCGCGACGAGCTGGTCGAGCGGCGCCGCTGGCTCGATGAGCGGACCTATGCCGACCTGGTGGCGCTGGCCCAGTTCCTGCCCGGGCCAGCCAGCAGCCAGGTGGGGATCGCTCTGGGCCAGATGCGCGCGGGCTATGCCGGGGCGTTGGCCGCATGGCTCGGCTTCACGATGCCGTCGGCCATCGCCATGGTCCTGTTCGCCTACGGCGTCGCGGCGCTCGGCGATGCGGCCGGCAGCGGCTGGCTGCACGGCCTGAAGGTGGTGGCCGTGGCAGTGGTGGCGCAGGCCGTGCTCGGCATGATGCGTACCCTGGCCCCCGACCGGGAGCGGGCGACGCTGGCGGTGGTGGCGGCCGTGATCGTCTTGATGGTGCCGACCGCATGGGCGCAGATCGTGGCGATCGGGCTCGGGGCCATCGCCGGCGTCGCGCTGCTGCGTGGCGGGGTGCAGGAGGCGCACGCCGTGCTGCCGGTGCGGGTGGGCCGGACCGCGGGCGTCGTGATGCTCGCCGTCTTCCTCGCCCTGCTCATAGGCCTGCCGCTGCTGGCGGCGGCGGTGCCGAGCCAGGCCGTCAAGCTCGTCGATGCGTTCTACCGCGCCGGCTCGCTGGTGTTCGGCGGCGGCCATGTGGTGCTGCCGCTCCTCCAGGCCGAGGTGGTGCCGCCTGGCTGGGTCTCCAACGATGCCTTCCTTGCCGGCTACGGTGCGGCGCAGGCCGTGCCGGGGCCGCTGTTTACGTTCGCGGCCTACCTCGGCGCCGCGATGGGGCCTGAGCCTTCGGGCTGGCTGGGGGCAGGCATCTGCCTGGGCGCGGTGTTCCTGCCGTCCTTCCTGCTGACGCTTGGCGCCCTGCCGTTCTGGGATGCGCTCAGGCGCCAACCCGTCGCCCAGGCCGCCCTCAAGGGCGTCAATGCCGCCGTCGTGGGCCTCCTGCTGGCGGCGCTCTATCACCCGGTGTGGACCTCGGGCATCCTCGATGCCGGCGATTTCGCGCTGGGGGTGGCGGCGTTCCTCCTGCTGCTCGTGTGGCAGGTGCCGCCGTGGATGGTGGTGGTGCTCAGCGCCATTGGCGGCGCCGCGCTCGCGGCCTTGCCGCCGCTCTGGTAGGGGCAAGCCTACCCACAGGCGGCAACGGCCGGCGGCTCCTTGCGCCGCGGCGAATCGCGCTATCCGCCAGCAATGGGAAGCCAAACGCTGATCGCCGAGCCGTTCTTTGCCGAGCTGTCCGAGCTAGGCGAGGCGACTGTGCGCCGGCAGCTCGCCGCCGGCGCCTGGGGCAGGAGCGGCCGCCGGGTGAAGCTCGCCAAGCTGTGGCTCGACGACCAGGAGCGGGGGCGGGCCGTGGCCACCCACGCCGAGATCGCCCGCGGCTCCAAGGACGCCGCCAATCGCTCGGCTGACGCGGCAGAACGCAGCGCCGACGTGGCCGCGGCCGCCTATGCCATCGCCAGGGACGCCAACTTCCGGGCCGCGCTCGCCATCGCCATCGCCGCCGCGGCGCTCATCGCGCAGCTGGCGCTGGTGTTTCTGAAGCTGCCGTAGGCGTAGGCGTAGGCGTAGGTTGGGTCGAGCGCCAGCGAAGACCCAACACATTCACGGGCAAAGCGCGAGGTTGCCCCATGGCGGCGTTGGGTCTGCCCCGGTTTGCGCCGGGGTTGCCCCAGCCTGCGGGGCCCCGCCTACTCTGCTCGAGACCCGCCGGGTCTGACCCCGGATCGACCCGAGACGCGGGGTACTCGATTCTTCGCCGCGCGCATTGGTGACGCGCCGAAGGCTATGACGACTCTATCGCTTCTTCCTCACCTCGCCTTTGGCCGGCTTCGCCAGCTCGCGCACCTCGGTGGCGTGGCGGCGTTCCACCTTCTTGATGTCCTCCTCCGGAGGCAGGGTGCCGAGATCGATGCCCCGCGCCTTGACGGCCTTATGGACGGTCTTGTTGTTCTCCACGTGCTCGACCGCAATCAGGCCCTCGCCGCGCAAGCTCTCGTTCGCCCTGACGTTGTGAGTCGTGTCGCCGTCGCCAGCTGGTTGGCAACGACCGCGATCTCGGGCGCAAAATCGGCCAGCGGCCGATTGGCTGGCACGCCCCACGACTCCTTCATCGCCTTGGTATCCTTGCCGCCGAACAGCGCGGCATCTCCCTTGCTGCGGATGCGGGCGATGCCGGGGCCGTCGACGTCGCGCTCGTAGAGCACGGTCTGGAAGCGGCTTTCCGTCTCCGTCAGCTTGTCGCGGGCTGCATGCGCGCGGGCTCGGCGAGACGCTTCTGGATCACCTCCAAGGTCCGCGTGGCGACGGCGAAGTATTGCTGGCCGAAGGCGATCTCGGGCTTCGATGGATCGCCGTTCATGACAACCAGGAACGCTGCCCTGCGCGTGAGGATCGCATCCTCGCTCGGGCGACCGCCGAGGGGGTTTTTGCTGGACTCAGCAAAAACCTCCTCCGGGCTCCACGGCCCAGAGCCGTCGCCCACGAGAAAATTGACATGCGGATCGATCCCAGCCGTCTCGCACGACTGCCAGGCACGCCGGATCGCCTCACGGAAGCTCCGCCAGGTCGCGTATCCCAGTCTCGGCATGAGGTCTCGTGCACGCCACGCCTCAGTGCCGTCGTGCTCGAAACGGCACTCCTCGAACGTTGCGTAGAGACGAGCCATCTCCAACTTGTCGTGCATCGCCGTATTCTCGCGTGGACTGAGGATTGGCAGCCCTTATTGCGGCGATCGCTGTCGCAGTCAATGGCAGGTCCGATCCGCTGCGGGATGCATGTCGCAGGATATGCGATGAGCGATTGGTTCGCGTGGGCGGGCTTGGGAACGGTCCTCGCCCCGCCTATCCGATCTCCGGCAGCAGCTCAGCGACCGGAACCGTCATGCCGGGCGGTGTCAGGGCGATCTCGCCGGAGCCGAATTCCCGTCTCGAGATGTCGCCGCCCTGGCTGCGTGCGTGGTGGATGACCATCTTCTTGACCGGGTTGACGATCAGATAGTGGCGGATGCTGAGGACCGAGAAATACTCGACCACCTTCTCATCGGTATCGGTGCGCTCAGATGAGGGCGAGATCACCTCGACAACGATCAGCGGCGCCTCCAAAATCATCGAGTCCGGGTCAACGGGCACTCCGCATTGCACCGACGCGTCGGGCTCGCGCGCATGGTCGTCGTCAATGACCACCGTCATGCCATCGGGGAAAACTGCGCACGGCAGTCCGGCCCGCTCGATGGCATCGCCGAGCGCCCGAAACACCGCCCCCTTAATCAAGGCGTGGCGTGCCCGCTCCGGCGCCATGGCAACGACCTCCCCCCGCACCAGCTCGTACCGGCCGCGCGGCTGGGCGCTGGCCCAAGCCAGGAACTCGGCGACGGTCATGCGGCGAGGCTTCGACTGCATGGTCATTTAGAGAGCTTACCACACTTTCCCGCTCCTCCTGGCCTCCCCTCAACGTGGTTTCAACAACAGCCGGACGATGGGCGTGGTGATGGGGTGCGGCAGGAAGCGCAGCGCCAGGGCAAGAAACGGGCTCGACAGCCCCGGCACGATGACGCGCAGCCCCAGCAGGTAGCCGACGTAGCCGGCGCGGGCGACGGCTTCGGGCGAAGCCGGGAGCAGATAGCGGTAGAAGGCGGCCCCGGCGCCGGCACGGTCGTGCCATTGGGTGCGCACCGGTCCCGGCGCCAGCGCTGAGATGCGCACGCCCTCCCCGGTCGTCTCCGCCGCTATCGCCTCGGTGAGGGAGATCACGTACGCCTTGCTCGCATAGTAGGCGGCCTGGTAAGGGCCCGGCGTGAAGCCGCCGAGCGAGGCGAGATTGAGGATGCCGCCGCGACCGCGGGCACGCATGCCCGTGAGATAGTGCCGCGTGAGCGCCGTCAGCGCGCGCACGTTGAGATCGACGAGGCGCATCACGTCCTCCGGCGCGTGGGCGTGGAAGGGACCGGCGAGCCCGATCCCGGCGCTGTTGACGAGCACGTCGGCGTAGGCACCGTGCTCGGCCAAGGCGCGGTCGATGGCCGCAATGGCGTCCGGCGCCGTCACGTCGAGGGGCAGCGCGACCGCCTCCACCTTGAAATCGGTGCGGATCTCCGCCGCTGCCCGCTCGAGCGGCTCGGGCCGCCGTGCGATCAGCATCACGGCGCGGCCGGTGGCGGCAAACCGGCGCGCCAGGGCGTAGCCGATGCCCTCCGAGCCGCCGGTCACCACCGCCATGGGCCGCAGGCCGGCATAGGCCGCCACCGACGCAGGATCGGGGCGCCACCAGCGCCGGCGCCATGCGTCTAGCATTGGGGATGCCTCCTTGAGCTTGGCCGCCCGAGCGCGATCCGGTGCCGCGTGGCCGTCCGGCCAGCAGCGGTGTCGCAATGGGTAGCTTGCAGCAATGTCACTTGCGACAGATCCCTCCGGCCCTCATGCTCGGGCGCTTTTTTTTATGCAGCGAAAGGCAGACCATGGACGTTGCCCAGACGGAACGCACACCGTTTTGGAAGGAGCGGCTCGAGAAGACGCTGCTGGCGCCGATCCGGGCGTTGCGACCATCCTACGTACCGCTTCTCATGGTTTATTTCGCGTACGGCGTGGGGGTGCCGGGGGTCGGCATCGCGGGCATCGCCGAGACTTTCTGGGTTAGGGGATCGCTCACCTTGAGCGCGGCGGACCTCGCGGGTCTGGCCGTGTGGTTCGGGCTCCCTTGGAC
>JBAPMW010000140.1:0-4337 GCA_049278815.1 Hyphomicrobiaceae bacterium | reverse complement strand
GAATTGTTCACCAGGTACACGCCGACGATGCAGAACATGATGATCAGCGGGTAGAGGTAGGCGTAGGGAATGCGCAGCACGTTCACGAACAGCCCGACCAGCGGCAGGTTGAGCGCGAGCAGCATCAGGTTGCCCACGTACATGGAGGCGATGAAGCCCCAGAACACCTCCGGGTGCTCGCTGACGAGCTGCGGCCCCGGCGCGATGCCCTTGATGAGCAGCGCCGCCATCAGCACCGCTGGTACCGGCCCGGTGGGCAAGCCCAGCGCCAGCAACGGCACGAACGCGCCGGTGGAGGCGGCGTTGTTGGCCGATTCCGGGCCGGCCACGCCGGCGACCGCGCCCTTGCCGAACTCCTCCGGCCGCTTCGAGAGGCGCCGCTCCACGGCATACGAGAGGAAGCTCGCGATGATGTGCGCGGAGCCCGGCACGATGCCGACCAGGAAGCCCAGCACCGAGCCGCGCGCGATCGGCGCCGCCGACTGGCGCCACTCCTGTCGGGTCGGCATCAGCTCGGCGAGGCGCGGGGCGGCGACCTTGTCGGTGACGGTCTTGCTCGGTGTGGACAGGATCTCGCCAAGCCCGAACAGCCCGACGGCCACCGGCACGATGCCGAGGCCGTCGCCCAGCTCCTTGATGTCGAAGCTGTAGCGGAAATGCCCGGTCATGACGTCGATGCCGATGCAGCCGATGAGCAGGCCGACCGAGGCCATCAGCAGGGTGCGGACGAGCGACGTGGACGACATGTAGGCGAGGAACACCAGGCCCAGCACCAGCAGCGCGGTGTATTCGGGCGGACCGAAGCGCAGCGCGAAGTTGGCCAGCGGCGGCGCCACCACCGTGAGCAGGATCACTCCGAACGTGCCGGCCACGAACGAGCCGACGGCGGCGATCGCGAGGGCCGCGCCGGCGCGGCCCTTGCGCGCCATGGCATGGCCGTCGATGCAGGTCATGACCGAGGCCGACTCGCCGGGGATGCGCAGCAGGATCGCGGTGGTGGAGCCGCCGTACTGCGAGCCGTAGTAGATGCCGGCCAGCATCACGATCGCATGGGTGACATCGAGGCCATAGGTCGCCGGCAGCAGGATGGAGATGCCCGCCAGCGGACCGATGCCCGGCAGCATGCCGACCAGGGTGCCCACCAGGCAGCCGAGGAAGGCGTAGAGCAGCACGCCGGGGCTGAAAGCGACCGAGAAGCCGAGCGCCAGGCTGTCGAGGATCGATCCCATCTCGGCTCAGAATCCTACGAGGCCGCGCGGAAGCGGCGCGCGCAGCAGCATGGTGAAGAGCGCATAGACGGCCACGCTGGCGCCCAGACTGAACGCCAGGGCGATCAGCAAGGGGCGGCGCTCCACCAGGAAGATGAGGGCGAGCAGCAGGAGCGGGATCGTCAGCGCGAAGCCCAGAGGCACATACAGCGCCGCCGCCACCGCCGCGACAACAACCACCCGCAAGGCGTGGGGAAGATCGCTCCAATCGACCTCAGCGATCAGCGGGCTGCGCCGCGCCTGCGCCAGCAGGACCACCCCGAAGGCCGTCATCAGGCCCACGACGAGGGTCGGCAGCATGCCTGCACCGGGTGACGCCAGCGTGCCGAAGGGCAGGTCGCCGCTGACGGCCAGCACGAGGGCACCGGCAACGACAAAGGCGCTGCCGGCCACGTGGTCCCGTCTCAGGGCCATGATCCCTCCTCCAGGCGCAGGGGCTTGCGCATGAAATCCGCGGTTGCGACCTTGCGATAGCCCAGCCCTGCGTAGAACGCCTGGGCGCTGCGCGTATGCAGGGACACGGACGCCAGGCCGCGCGGGGCAGCCCACGCCTCCGCTTCGCGCATCAGGCCTTGGCCGATCCCCTGCCCGCGCCAAGTCTCGTCCACCACCAAAGCCTGCACCACGGCTTCGTATGGCTTCTCCAGGGCGGGGCGGGCGAACGCGTGCAAGAGGCCGGCAACGCGGCCGTCGTGCTCGGCAATCGTGATGTGATGATCGGCAGCACCGAGGAGGCGGGCAAGTCTGGCCGCCAGCTCCTCGATGCCGACCTCGTACCCGAGCTGGCGCAAGAGCTCGCGCGCTGTCGGCATGTCGGCTTGGCTGAACGGGCGGATGAGCATGGGCGCGGCAAGACCTTCCAGACGGTACTGGCCGCGCACGCGCAGCCGATGCTCAGACCTTGCCGATCGATCGTACCGCGTCCTCGACGCGCTTCGCGTCCTCGTCCCAGAACTTCGCGAACTCCGGCTGGTCGAGGTAGGCCACCGAATCGCCGATGTTCTGGATAGCCTTGACGAATTGGGCATCGGCAGCCGCCTGGCGTGTCGCCTCGCGCAGGCGCGCGATCACGGCGTCCGGCGTGCCCTTGGGGGCGAACAGCCCGACCCACAGCGAGAATTGCACGTCGTAGCCGAGCTCCTTGAGGGTCGGCACATCGGGAAGGGATGCGGCGCGGTTGGCCGAGAAGCAGGCGAGCGCGCGCACCTTGCCGGACCTCAGATGCGGGCTGGCCGCGGCAATTGAGGAGACGAGCGCCTGCGAGTTGTTGCCCAGCAGGGCGGTCAGCGCCGGCCCGCCGCCGTTGGTCGGCAGGTGCCGCATCTGGACGCCGGTGGCCTTCATGAACAGGGCCGTCGGCAGATGCAGCGCGCCATAGAGGCCGGACGAGGAGAAGATGATCTCGTTGGGCCGCTTCTTGGCGTCGTCGATAAACTCCTGCAACGACTTGTAGGGCGTCTGGTCGTTCACGATCAGCGCCATCGGCCCCTCGGTGAAGCGCGCGATGGGGATGAAGTCCGCGCGCGTGAACTTCGGCGTCCGGCCGAAAAGCTTGTCCACCTCGGCGAAGCCGGAGATGGACACGATGTGGACCAGCAAAGTATAGCCGTCGGCCCTGGCGGCGGCCGCGAACTGGGCGCCCACCGCGCCGGCGGCACCCGCCTTTGTCTCGATGACGACGGGCTGCTTGAGGAGCGGCTCCAGCACGCTCGCCAGCGGACGCGCCACCACGTCGGCGGCACCGCCCGGCGGAAACGGATTGATGAAGGTGATGGCGCGGGAGGGATAAGCATCCTGCGCCGCCGCGGGCCAAGCTCCGAGTGCCGTTGCAGCCGCGGTGGAGCCGACGACGAATTGACGCCTGTCCATAGTGTCCTCCCTGGAGTTCGCCGCAAGGGCGAGAGAGGCCTGCATGGTGCCCCTCACATTATTGGGCATCGTAGCGGCGCACCTTCCGCCGGGTCAACCACAGCCGTTTGGAAGGGTTGTGTCAGCTGCTCGTCCGCCGCTCGATGCCAGGCTAAAACTCCAGCCGGTTCACCCGCACCACGTGGGGCAGCGCCCGGATCCTGGCGAGCACCCCGTCGGAGGCGGGCTCGTCGATGGCCACCATGCAGATGGCGTCGCCGCCGGGCTTGTCGCGGCCGAGGTTCAAGGTGGCGATGTTGAGCCCGGCCTCGCCCATCAGCGTGCCGAAGCGGCCGATGAAGCCCGGCTTGTCCTCGTTGCGGATGAACAGCATGCGCGGGGCCAGCTCGAACTCCATGTCGATGTCGCGCACCTGGATGATGCGCGGGCGGCCGTCGGAGAACACCGTGCCGGCGACGGAGCGCTCGAACCTGTCGGTGCGCACGGTGAAGCGGATGTAGCTCTCGAAGGCGCCTTCCTGGCCGCGCGTCAGCTCCTCGAGCTGCATGCCGCGCTCCTTGGCGCTGGTGGCGGCGGAGACCATGTTGACCTGGGCCAGCAGCGGGCGCAGCACTCCGGCCAGCGCTGCGGCGGTGAGCGGCTTGGTGTTGAGCTTCGCCACCTCGCCGGAATACTCGATGCGCACGCCCTTGATGGGCGACTCGGTGAGCTGGCCGGCGAACGAGCCGAGCTGCTCGGCGAGCTTGACCCACGGCTTGAGGCGCGGCGCCTCCTCGGCGGTGATGCTGGGGAAGTTTACGGCGTTGGAGATGGCGCCGCTCAACAGGTAGTCCGACATCTGCTCGGCCACCTGCAGGGCCACGTTCTCCTGCGCCTCGCCGGTGGCGGCGCCGAGATGCGGCGTGCAGATCACGTTGGGGAGGCCGAACAGCGGGCTCTCCTTGGCCGGCTCGACCTCGAACACGTCGAAGGCGGCGCCCGCCACATGGCCCGACCGCAGGGCGTCTGCCAGCGCAGCCTCGTCCACGAGCCCGCCGCGCGCGCAGTTGACAATGCGCACGCCCTTCCTGGTCTTGGCGAGGGCCGCGGCGCCGATGATGTAGCGAGTCCGGTCCGTGAGCGGCGTGTGCAGCGTGATGAAATCGGCGCGCTGGAGCAGGTGGTCGAGGTCCACCTTGGTCACGCCGAGCTCCATCGCCC
>JBAPMW010000139.1:0-2695 GCA_049278815.1 Hyphomicrobiaceae bacterium | reverse complement strand
GTGGCCGTCGACGGCGGCCTCTTCACGCCCATCGTGCGCAGCGCTGAGAGCAAGACCCTGTCGGCCATCTCGGCGGAGATCAAGGACCTCTCGGCCCGCGCCCGCGCGCGCCGGCTCAGGCCGCAGGAGTATCAGGGCGGCTCCAGTGTGGTGTCCAACCTCGGAATGCACGGCATCCGCGAGTTCGCCGCCATCATCAACCCGCCGCACGCCACGGTCCTGGCTGTCGGCGCGGCGCGGCGCCAGCCGGTGGAGCGGCCCGACGGCGGCATCGTCTTTGTCGGCCAGATGACGGTCACGCTCTCCTGCGACCATCGCGTGGTGGACGGCGCGCTCGGCGCCGAGTTGCTGGCCGCCTTCCGCGGCTTCATCGAGAACCCGGTGACGGCGCTGGCGTAGGTGTCAGACCCTCCGGGCACTGCGGGTCTGATACCTTGGCACGACCTCACGTTGAGCATGGTGTCAGCCGCTCACCGGCTACGCCGACCCTCGATAGACGAAACGGAGCGCGCCACAACGTCCCCTCCCCCTTGCGGGGGAGGGACAGGGTGGGGGGATTGCAGAACCTTGGAGGGAGGGAGTCCCCCCACCCCTAACCCCTCCCCACAATGGGGATCCGGGCGGCGCTTGTCTGTCGCGCATTGACGAGCCTCACCGTCTCCAGCTGGATAGGGTTAGTTTCCCTTCAGACCCAGAGGATCTGACACCATCTCTAGCTTTGAGAGCGCCAGATCGTCGCCTGTACGGACGCCTCGATAGGTGCCAATGAGGCGCCATCGTAAGCCTCAATGGGAGAGATGCCCATGCACGCTGCCGTCAGGCCTGCGCTCGCGGCCCTCCTTGGCCTTGCCGCCCTGGCCATTGCCCCGGCTATCGCCCAGGATTACAAAGCCGGTGCCATCAGGATCGAGGCGCCGTGGCTGCGCGCCACGCCCTCCGGCGCCAAGGTCGCTGGCGGCTACATGAAGCTCTACAACACTGGCAGCGAGGCCGACCGCCTGGTTGGCGGCTCCACCTCCGTGGCAGGCAGCTTCGAGGTGCACGAGATGCGGATGGACGGCAGCGTGATGAGGATGCGCGAGTTGCCCAAGGGGCTGGAGTTGCCGCCCGGAAAGAGCGTCGAGCTGAAGCCCGGCTCCTACCACCTGATGCTGACGGACCTGAAGCAGAAGCTGAAGGAAGGTGACAAGGTCAAGGGCACGCTCCAGTTCGAGAAGGCCGGCAAGGTCGAGGTGGAATATGTCGTTCGCGGCATGGGCAGCACCGGCGGCCACGGCGGCAGGAAGCACTGAGGCATCGGCAAGGGAGCACCAATGAGGCGCATCCGCATTGTGGCGTGGATGGCGGTGGCTCTGCTGCTCGTTGCGGTGGGGCTGGCGTACGTCTTGCGGCCTGGCGCCGGCAACCTTTTGGCGACGCTGCCGCTGTCGGTCAGGATCGGCGGCCCGTTCGAGCTGACGACGCATGAGGGCAAGCGGCTGTCGAGCGCCGAGCTCGATGGCACGCCTTTCGTCGTGTTCTTCGGCTTCACGCACTGTCCGGATGTGTGCCCCACCACGCTACTGGAGCTCACCAACCTCATCAAGCGGCTCGGCCCCGATGCCGACCGCATGCGCTTTCTCTTCGTCACGGTCGACCCCGAGCGGGATACGCCCGAGCTTCTGAAGCTCTATCTGTCGAATTTCGATCCCAGGATCGTCGGGCTCACGGGCACGCCGGCGGAGATTGCCAGCATGGCGAAGGCCTACGGTGCCATCTACATGAAGGTAGCGACCAAGAACGGCTACACCTACAACCACACCGTCGACGTCTACCTGATGGGCAAGGACGGCCGCCGAGTCAGCACGCTCAACGACAGGGAGCCCGAGGATGTGCGGTTGAAGAAGCTGCGCAGGCTGATCGGGCTGTCGTGATGCGTCCGGCTGCCCTCAGGTAGCGGGTGGTGAGCTCCACGAGCCACTGCGGCATGGCGTTGGTCGGTCGTGTCTCGATGATCTTGTCGAGGCCGGTAAGGATTAGCAGGCCGACCGCGGCGAGCACAGTCCCCAGCAGGGGCTTGGCCAACGTTGCGAGCCGCTTGAGCCGGTCGCGGCGGCCGAGCACGGCTTGGCCGACCGCACTGGTCCGAGGTCGCCGGCGGCAATCCCCGGAAAAATGACGCAGCCGGTCGCAAATTGCGGGAACCAGCCGCCTGCTGCCACGGTTCAGTCACCGGCGGCTGATCCATTCGTCCGCCATCCGGCGCCCAGCGACCGCCGGACGATTTTTCTCCCCGCCGCCAGCCACCTCAGGGATTGCACCCATGCTGCCCGTTTTCCGGCTTCTTGCCTGTCTTGCTCTTGTCATGCTCGGCGCACCCCAGCTCCGCGCCCAGGAGCTCACCTTCAGCCACCAGGGCGTGCAGGCCGACGCCAAGCGCTACGAGACCTACCTGAAGGCGAACTGGCAGCCCGGCACCCGGTCGGGGCGAGACCTGCGCAACGAGGGCCACCGGCTGCTGGCGGCCGGCAAGGACTCCCGCGCCGCCTCGCGCGCGTTCGCGCAGGCCGTGGCTGCCGACGCCAACGATTGGGACGCATGGCTGGGCCTTGCCCGCGCCCTCCTCGCCATCCAGCCGGACCGGGGCAGCGAGCGCTACGACCTGCCGGTCCATGCCTCGGGTGCCGCCTGGAACGCCTACCAGCGCGCGCGTACG
>JBAPMW010000138.1:0-21594 GCA_049278815.1 Hyphomicrobiaceae bacterium | reverse complement strand
ATCGGCAGGTTGGCGCGGAAGGCCGGCGACGCAAGGCAGGCCTCGGCCACCGCCTCGACCATCAGGTCGGCCCAGGTCCTGCCGATCAGGCCCAGCGTGATGTGCAGCGACGTTTCGTCTGTCGCCCGGGCCGCGTGGCACAGGCCGCGCGGGCAGTAGAGGACATCGCCGGCGTGGATCGTGAACTCGCGAGTCACCGCGCCGGCGGAGTGGACCTGAGCGTCGAAGTGCTGGCCGTGCAGGGGCAGCTCGACCGGGGTCTCATTGAGCGTCCAGAGCTTGGACCCGGACACCTGCAGCACGAACACGTCGTGGGTGTCGTAGTGGGTCTTGAAGCCCTGTGCGTTCGGAGGCGAGAGGTAGATGTTGGTCTGGAACGGATGGCTGGTGTATTTCTCGACCGCGCGGCAGAGCGCGCCAAGTCCGGGCAGCCGGTCGTTCAACTGGCTGATCGAGATTGTCGCTCCCGATTGAAACAGCTCATAGGCACGCGGCAGATCGAGCCTGCCCGCCGGGCTTCCGTTCGGAAAGGAATACTGGTCGGGCCGCAACTCCCGTGCGGCATCCACGAGAAAGACATCGGGAAAACAGGGCGAGCTGGTCGCGAGGTAGCGATCGATCTCCTCGATGCTGAGGACGCCCCTGAACTTGTCGGGATCTCCCCCCTCGATCAAAAGGGGCTGCTTCTCATAGTAGTCCTTGAAGAAGGTGTCAGGAGAAACGGGATCAAGCAGCCACTCGAACGACAACATCGTTTGCCTCATGCACGCCGAACACCAGGTCCTCCCGCGTCAATTGCACTGAGGCCTGAGCTTCCACCCCATATCCCGGAAGGGCGGCCAGAGAAAGCCGCCCCGGCACACGGACATCGACAGGCCGCCGTGATCCGCCTGCAAGAGATGCCACGTGCGATAGTGCCTCGTCCAATCTGCGCGGAGGAGCCCCGAGGCTACGTCAGCGACGATCGTAGGGATTGCCGCCTGGATCGTAGGGGTCGGAATCGGTCACGTCGAAGCACCGATCGTAGGAATCCCTGTCGCAGACGCGGCGCGCCTCGGCGGAGTTGGTTCCCCCGAATATCGCCGCCGCGAACACGCCTGTGCCGATACCAATGGCGCCCAGAAGCGAGCGACGACTGACATTGCGCTCAGTCGAAATCTCGGAATCCGAGAGCGTTGCAGGCTTGTCGACCTTCGCAGCGGCCTTGCTCGCTGGCGACGCAGCCTTCTTGTGGTCCTCATCGTTCATGTGTGCAATTCTCCATGTCAAACATGTGAGGGCCTCACCCGCACGAAGCCAAAGGTGGAATTCGTAGACGTGCTAGTCCCTTAACCAATTCCTATATCCTTCATTAAAATAGGTCAAGATTGCCAGTGCCGGCGGTTGCGGGGAATGCCGAGCGTTGCGGGAAAATAGGTCAAGATTTCCCGTGCTGACTGTTGCGAATTGGCCACTCTCTGCTGCCCTCCTCCCCCCAAGTCCACCGTGCTCGGACAACCGCGGGCCTGAGAATTCCTTGCGGAGCATTTGAGAAAATCTTGGTTGTGCCATACGGCGGCGATCCCACCTCCTCTGACAGCCCCAACCCGACAGGAGGACAAGACATGGCCCCAGCGCACGAGACGGCAGGCGAAGGCGTGGAGGTCCTGCCCTGGGTGAAAGCGGAGCTGAACTACCTGGCCCCCACCGGCGAGCGTCCGCGCACCTACACCTACGATCCGCCGGCCGGCGTGCCGCGCTCGACCGCGGTGAACGCGCCACACCACGTGCCCATCAGCGACGTGCGTCCCATCCTCTCCAAGGTCGCGCTGGACGATCAGGGGTTCGGGCTGGTGCGCCACCGCAGCGCCGTGCACGACTTCTATAGCGAGGAGGAGGTGAAGGCGGTCTACTACCCGGAGGCGGAGCAGATCTTGAAGGACGCGACAGGCGCCGATCGGGTGCTCATCTTCGACAGCACGGTGCGGCGCCGCCTGCCGGGCGCCGAGGACCGGCTGCCCGGCCAGCCGCGCCAGCCGGTACCGCGGGTGCACGTCGACCACACGGCGAGATCCGGGCCGCAGCGGGTGCGCGACCTCCTGCCCGACGAGGCGGAGTGGCTGCTGCGGGGGCGCGTGCAGATCGTCAACCTGTGGCGCCCGATCCGCGGGCCGCTGCGCGACATGCCGCTCGCGGTCTGCGATGCCCTGAGCGTGCAGCCTGAGCAGCTCATCCCCTCCGATCTCGTCTATCAGAATCGTGTCGGCGAGACCTACTCGGTGAGGTACGACGCCGCCCACCGCTGGTACTACGTGCCGCGGATGGAGACCGACGAGGTCCTGCTCCTCAAGTGCTACGACTCCATGACCGACGGGCGCGCCCGCTTCGCGCCGCATACCGCCTTCATCGATCCAACCACCCCGCGCGGCGCCCCGCCGCGCGAGAGCATCGAGCTGCGCGCATTGGTGTTTCACGCGACCTGAGCGGGTGTCAGACCCTCCGGCTCCGGGTCTGACATGACACCATGTCTCCAGCACCGATCATGCTATCGGTGTCAGACTCATATGGTTTGACACCATCCAACACCATGGTTCCAGCTCCGGTTGTGCTATGGTGTCAGACTTAGAGGGTTTGACACCTGCCCAAGCTCATGACCGCGCCGCAATGAAGATCATCGAGACCGAGGCCGATATCCGGGCCGGCGTGAAGGCGCTGCGGCGCAGGTGCGCCACCATGCGGCATGTGCACGACACCGCGGGCGACCCGCCGCTCCGGCGGCGGCAGGCCGGGTTCGAGGGGCTGGCGCGCGTCATCGTCGGCCAGCAGCTGTCGATCGCCAGCGCATCGGCGATCTGGGAGCGCACGGCCGCGGCCTGCCGGCCGTTCGAGCCGCCCACCATGCTGCGACTCGCCGACACGGCGCTTGCCGGCGCTGGCCTCTCCAGGCCCAAGATCCGCACGCTGCGCGCCATCGCCACGGCCTGCGGCAACGGGCTCGACCTCGCCGCCCTCGACAATGTCGGCGATGCCCAGATCCACGCCGCCCTGACCGAGGTGGTGGGCATCGGCCCGTGGACAGCCGACATCTACATCATGTTCTGCCTCGGCCGCGCCGACGCCTGGGCGCCGGGCGACCTCGCCCTGCAGATCGCCGTGCAGCGGGCGATGGCGCTGGCCGAGCGGCCGGACAAGAACGAGATGATGGATCTCGCCGAGCGGTGGCGGCCCTGGCGCGCGGTAGCAGCCCGCATGCTGTGGGCCTACTACGCGGCGGTGAAGGCGAAGGGCACGGCGGTGCCGGTTTAATCTCGCGTAGGTTGGGTTAGCCGCGCAGCGGCGTAACCCAACATGTGTCACGGGCACCCACGTTGGGTTACGGCCCTGCGGGCCTAACCCAACCTACGATACGAGGACTGCCGCAGCCCGGTGCAAGCTGCTAATCTTGCGCGCGATGGGGAATAGTTTCTTAGCAGAGGGAGGAATGCGCGCATGGCTCTCAAGGGACCCGGACTTCTCACCTTGCTGGTGTCGCTCGTGCTGGCGCTGGCGGTGCTGTTCGCAAAGTTCTTCGGCGCCACCGTGCCGCTCCTCACCCAGGAGACGACGCAGTTCTACGGACTGCTCGCGGCTTACGTGATCCTGCTGCTCGGTTGCACCATGCGCGGGCTTTAGGCTCCATTTTCGGCATCGCGCAAAAATCTGTGCCCTTCTGTCGCGCGGCCAACGGTGCTCTGGTGTGGCGGCCCGCGTAGGTGTCCTTATGGGCGATGGGTAAGCTCCGCGTCGTCACCCGCTGGATCGTCCGGCTCCGCGCCCAGCGCCGGACCCGCGAGGTCCTGCTGGCCGTCGCCCTTACGCTCGCCGCCGTGGCGTTCATCGTTGCCGCGGTCAGCGGCACCGATCGGCATGCGCAAAGCCTTCCAGCAAGCCACCACGTGCAGAGCGGGACGCCGCATGGCGACGCGGAAAAATAGTGTGGTCCGCCCCCCACCCCGGCTGTTGGTGGGCCGGCCGTCTGCGCCGGCTACCGCGCCGTCCAGCCGCCGTCGATCGTGTAGTTGGCGCCGGTGATGGAGCGGGCGGCCTCGCCGGCCAGGAACACGGAGAGCGTCGCCACCTCGTCCACCGTCACGAACCGATTGGTCGGCTGGCGCATCAGCACCAGCCTCTTGGCCGCCTCCTCACTGATATTCTCCGACTTGGCGAGATCGGAGATCTGCCCCTCCACCAGCGGTGTCCACACGAACCCCGGCGAGATGGCATTGGCCGTGACGCCCGTCTCGGCCAGCTCCAGGGCGATGGCCTTCGTGAACCCGGCGAGGCCGTGCTTGGCGGCCACGTAGGCGCTCTTGAACGGCGAGGCGCGCAGCGAGTGGGCCGAGCAGATGTTGACGATGCGCCCCCACTTGCGCCGCTTCATGCCGGGCACCGCGGCCCGCGTGGTGTGGAAGGACGAGGTGAGGTTGATGGCGATGATGGCGTCCCACTGCTCGATGGGGAACTCCTCCACCGGCGCCACATGCTGGATGCCGGCGTTGTTGACGAGGATGTCGACCGCGCCCAGCTCCTTCTCGGCCTTGGCGATCATGCCGGCGATCTGATTGTGGCGCAGCATGTTGGCGCCGTCGAAGAGGACGCGCGTGCCATGCTGGGCCACGGCCTGCAGCGCCTTCTCGATGGCCTTCTCCTCGCCCAGGCCGTTGATGACCACGTTGGCGCCGGCCGCGGCGAACGCCTGCGCGATGGCGTGCCCGATGCCGGAGGTTGAGCCGGTGACGACGGCGGTGCGACCTTTGAGCGACATGGGGATCCTGAAGAGCGTGAAGGCGTGAGATCGTGAAGGCGTGAGATCGAGCCATGCTGCGAAATCGTTTCACGACTTCACGATCTCACGCTCTTTCCATGCTAGCCGCTACGTGGCCAGCCGCGCCAGAGCCATCTCGCGCAGCACGCGGTTTTCCAGCTCGGCGTCGGTGAGGCGGATCTTGACCAGGTCGCCGATGCTGACGATGCCCCGCATGGCGCCCTCGCGCAGCACCAGCACATGCCTGACACGGTTGTCGGTCATCAGCCGCAGCACCTCGCCCACCGTGTCGTCGGGGCCGCAGGTCAGCGCGGGGCTCAGCATCACCTGGCCTGCGCGCATCTCCAGCGCCTGCGCCCCATGGCGGGCCAGGGCGCGCACCAGCTCGCGGTCGGAGACGATGCCCTGCTGCCGCCCGCTGCGGTCCACCACCACGACCGAGGCAATCCTGCGGGTGTCGAAGAGCTCGGTGACGTAGGCGAGCCGGGTGTCCGGCCAGACCGTGACGACGCGGGTGCCCTTGTCGGCCAGAACATCGCTGATGCGCACGGGGAGGAAGCCTCCTGCTCAGGCGTTTGTTTTGTGCCCCGTCTCGTCGACCCGTCCCGCCTTGAAGCATCACAGCACAGCCAAATTGAGGCCGCGGCAGGCCAGCTGCATTAACGTTATCGGCCATGGCTGCCGCGCCGCCGTCGCACCGCTGGCGGACGACTGGCGGGCCCGCTGGACAGGCCGCCCGGGAGCACCTATAAGGCCCTGCCTTCCGCTTCGGCCCTCGCGCCCAGCGGACTGCCCAGGTAGCTCAGTTGGTAGAGCACGTGACTGAAAATCACGGTGTCGGGTGTTCAATTCACCCCCTGGGCACCATCCCCAAAATTTGACTTTGATTTTCCTGGGTTTTTTGGCGGCTTCTTTCCCCACCTGCCCTTTCGGCACGCCCAAGGTGGGAAAGGTTCGGCCTCTCCGCCCTCCGCCCTCCTCAGCAGGTCGATGAGCCCTTCGACCGGCCGGGGCGAATGTCCGATGGCGAAGAATGGAGACGCCATATGGTCTACGCCGCGCGTCGGCGGAGGTCATTCCCCAACCCTGGCCCCAACCCCGGCCCCAACCCTGGCCCCAACCCTGGTCGCCTCGGCAAGTCGCTGCCGCATCGCCCGCATCTCCTCGAAGCGTGCCGTCACGTCGCGCATGATCGCTGCCATGCCAGCCATCCGACCGGTCTCATCCCGCAGCGGGACGATGGTAAACTCCAGAGAGATCCGCGTCCCGTCCTTGCGCACCCCCGGAACGGCAAGAACATCGCCGCGGCCGTATCGGCTCTCCCCCGTCGCCATGACCTGACGATAGCCTGCCCAGTGGCGGGCCCGCTGCCGCTCCGGAATGATGATATCCAGGGTCTGGCCTACGGCCTCGGCGCTGGCGTACCCGAAGATGCGTTCCGCCCCTGGGTTCCAGAACCGCACGACGCCGTCCTCGTCGGCTGCCACGATCGCATCCGAGACCGTGGACAGGATGGCGTCCGCCAGTCCGGAAGGGGAGATCATCTTCGCAAGACCTGCTGAGCTGAACGGCTTGCGCCGTCGTGGGGCGATTCACGCTTGGCGAGGGATGAGCTTCAGGGCGGCTCCCTTGTGCAGCGCCACGTGATCCGTCTTGTCGCTCTTGATTGCATACTGTGGATCGCTGGGGCTTGCGTGGTGGATGTAGCCCTTGCGGCTCACGTCCTTGGTATGCACCTTGACGATCCTCCCACTGACGTGACCGGCTTCCGAGTTCCAGGCGACGTGATCGCCAATCTTAAATGTCTCGACCATGGCCAGAGCCTTTCCGGATGCGCCGCGAGCATCGCGCCCGCGTCACCGATCGATGCCTGCATGATACTCGTGAACGTGCACATCGCGGCCCGAGTTGCGCTCGAGGACTCGGACGGCGCGGCTTTCCTGCCCGGCGTCCCAGGTACGGACCCACAGCAGCAATCCGCCGTGCTCAAGCTGCTCCACGATCCTGTTGGCGTGCCAATCTCCCAACAGATTTGCGAGCAGCGCTCCGATCAGGCCTCCGGCGCCACCGCCTAAAGCGGCTGCGGCGAGCATCGCGGCAATGGTCCCGCCGGCAGCGGCAGCCGGCCCCATGAGCACGCCTGCCCCAATATACATGAGCGCGCCGATGGCGGCCCCTTGACCATCGCCGATCGCCTCGGTGGAGACATACGCCGCTCGCGGCACCGAAACATCGTCCGCGAGCTCGCTCGACCTTCGGTATTTGTGCCCGAGCTTGGCGACAAGCTCCCTTTCGCTGGCGAGCAGGCTGAGCTGCGCCCGGTGAAACCCGGAGCTCAGCAGCTCATCGATTGCGCCCTGGAGCGTTTCGGCGGTTGCGAACACCGCGACCGCTTCCCGGATGCCATCCGTTTCGCTCCCTGGGTTCAGGCTGGCACTCCCCGATGCATCGAGCGTCGCGTTGCTCGCACCACTCGCGCGTGGCCGGGCTTTTCTCGATTGACCTGCCGATGCCGGCCGGACATGCCCGAGCGCATCCGCTGCCCCCTCGACCGAGACGACGGTGAGCCTCCGAGACTTGCCGTCACGGGTCAGCGAGGTAATGGACTGCCCCTCGGAAAGGCCGATAAGCGCGGTACCGATGGGCGTCAGGATCGAGATCTTTCCTTCGCCGATATCCGCCTGGCCCGGAAAGACCAGGGCGACGCGCCGCACCTGTTCGTCGTCGGATCGAAAAACCACGGTCGATCCCATCTGCACGACATCTGAAGGAACGGAACCGGCGGGTTCGACCTGCGCGCGCTCCATCTCTGCAAGCAGCTCGGAGGCGACCGCCGGGTAGCGATTCAGTGCATCCGTGGCCAGGGTGGTGAGGCGCCCCTGATCGGAATCGCTGACGATGATCTGTGGTTTCTCGGATCTGATGTCGTTCATCGGGATTTCCTCGATTGTGTCGAGGCCGACGCGACGGCGGCGACAGACCGCCGCCTGCGCAGGCATGGATGACGGGGTTTGCCTTCCGTCAGTTGCAGACGATGGAGACGGGGTCGCTGGCTGGGAACGTCTCCTCGAGGGCGCGATCCAGCCTGCGGTCGAGCTCCTCCTTGGAGCTGCATGCCGAAACCCTCTCCTGGGGAGGGTCAATCGACCGGTCTGCGCCAGGGCGCTCGACGCCTACCGACGGCAACAAGGGGGCTGAGTGCACGGAGTCCTCCAAGCAATGCGCCAAGTCCCGGACGACCAGCCCGGCTTGCGCGTTTTCCGTTTTCTGGTTTGGATGTCCCCGAACAAAAGTTCGGGGCTCAACTGCCAAAAACAAGGCGGTCCGTGCGAACGATCGGGCACTGTTGGGAGACAATCATGACACCTTGGACATAAGCCTGCGCGGTGATGCTTTCAAGGGACCGACATGGAGGTGTGGCGCCTCTTGGTCTACGCCCACGGCGCAATGCACGCATGCTAGACCGCCCCAGGTCTGCTTCTGTGCTCTGTGCAGGTTTCTCGGACGCCTGCGTTCACCCCCCTCAGGGGTCCCAGCCGCTGCTGCCGTAGGGTCGCGTAATGACTTCCAGCAGGTGGCCGCTCGGGTCCTCGAAATAGACGCCGCGTCCGCCGTCGTGACGGTTGATCTCGCCGGCCTTGGTCCGCGCAGGATCGGCCCAATGGGTAAGACCTTGCCCCTGGACACGGGCGAAGATCTTGTCGAACTCCGGCTCGCTGACGAGGAAAGCGTAGTGCTGGGTCCGGATCTCGCCTTCCTTGTCCATGAAGTCGACATTCACGCCGTTTGCCGTGGTGACGACTTGGAACGGTCCCCATTTCTTAGGGGCCGGCAAGTCCAGCATGTCGGCAAGGAACCTCGCCGAGGCCTTGCTATCGTGGGACCAGACGATGGTGTGGTTGAACTCGACGCCCATCGTCACCTCCTCACTTTTCCACAATCGGCACGAAGCCGCCAAAGATCATGCGCTTGCCGTCGAACGGCATCGGATTGGTGCCGGGCTGCATGCGCGGATCGGCCATGAGGGCCTTCATGCCGTTGTCGCGCGCCTCTCGGGAAGGCCACACGATCCATGAGAACACCACGGTCTCATCGGGCTTGCGCTTTACTGCCATCGGGAACGACGTTACTTGTCCCTCGGGGACATCGTCACCCCAGCACTCGACGACCTTGAGAGCGCCGTTCTCCTTGAAGACATTGGCCGCCTCCTCGGCATGCTTCTTGAACTTCTCGCGGTTGGCCGTTGGAACCGCGGCGACGAATCCATCGACGTAGTTCATGGCTATCCTCTCGCGGTTGAGCTTGTGGTCAGACGCCGCCACGCTGAAGCATTCCTGGGTGGCGGCCGCTCACGTCGCATGCGATGGCACTTAACTGGTGTCGCCGCGTCGAGGTGGCAAGGCGCGGGATCATCAAGGGGCGTGTTGCCTTGACTATTCGAGCTGCAAAAAAAGTGCCTTTCCGTCGCGGTGGGTCGTTAAGGCTAACCCTTCCCCAACTGCGCCACCAAGCTCTGGGTTGGCAGACGGGAGCCTTGAGCGCCGGGAGCGGCACCATTGCTGGTGGAACCGTCCGGTCGCCGACGCAACGCGCCTCCCGGATCTCGAGCCATGTCCTCTCCTGCCGGGACGCCGGCCGTTTGCCCGTGAACGTCGGATGGCGCCACCCACGGCAGGACGCGATAGAACGTAAGCCGTCAGCGGAAATGGCGGGATCCACGTCAAGTGGAAAGCGCTCTACCCGGCATTGCGGGCGACATGGCGAAGGACGCGGACATCCGCTATCGCATGGTCCAGTGCGGCTCGACGGCGCTGGCCAACCACCCGGCGAGCTCGCAAAGATGCTGCGCGCGCAGACGGCGCGGTGGGGCTGGCGTCTCGAAGCAGCTCAGTGTGAAGTAGCCAAAGACGACCCGGAGACAGGTGCCATGACCATCCGAGCAGACATCGCCATCGTCGGCGCCGGCATTGGCGGGCTTGCGCTGGCCGGGCTCCTGTCGCGCCGGGGCTTCCGGGTGCAGGTGCATGAGCAGGCCAAAGGGTTCCAGCGCATCGGCGCCGGCATCCAGATGAGCCCCAACGCCATGCGGGTGCTGGCGGCGCTGGGCCTGGAGCCCTATCTCAAGCGCATCGGGTTCTCGCCCCGGACGTGGACTGCCCGTGCTTGGGACACGGGCGAGCAGCTCGGCACGCTCGACTTTGCCGATGCCGAGGCGCGCTACGGTGCGCCCTACCTGCTCTTGCATCGCGGCGACCTGCACGCCGCCCTGAGCTCGGTCGTGCCACCCCAGCTGATCAGGTTCGATAGCAAGCTGGTCGGGCTCGAGCCCAGCGGGGCGGGCGTGACGTTGTGCTTTGCCGACGGCAGCAGCGCCTCCGCCGATGCCGTCGTCGGCGCCGACGGCGTGCACTCCACGGTCCGGGAATTTCTACTCGGTGCCGAGAAGCCGAGGTTCACCGGCCGCGTCGCGCACCGAACGGTGTTTCCGACTGTGCAGATGGGCGACTTCGCCCTCGACACCTGCACCAAGTGGTGGGGACCTGACCGGCACATCGTCACGTACCCGGTGACCGCCACGCGCGATGAGACCTACTTCGTCACCAGCGTGCCCGATCCCGATTGGGACGTGGAATCCTGGTCGGCAGAGGGCGAGATGGCCGAGGTGCACCGCGCGCTGGCCGGCTTCCACCCCAACGTGCAGCGGGTGCTCGATGCCTGCCGGGGTGTCCACAAGTGGGCGCTGTTCGAGCGCGATCCGTTGCCCGTCTGGTCGCAGGGGCCGGTCGCCCTCCTGGGCGACGCCTGTCACCCGATGATGCCTTACATGGCGCAGGGTGGGGCCAGCGCGCTGGAGGATGCCGCCATGCTCGCGCGGTGCCTGGAGGCCGCAAGCGACCCGGAGATGGCATTCCGCAGCTATGCGGCGATGCGGCTGCCGCGCACGACGCGGCTGCAATTGACCTCGCGCGAGAACACCTGGGGCACGCAAGGCACAGACCCCGGCTGGGTCTATGCCTACGACGTGTGGCAGGTCCCGATTGCCGATCCAGGAGCCACAGGTTCACCGCGTGCCGACCCGGACGTCGCCCTGGATCGTCGACCGTCTACTCCCGAGTAGGCCCGGTGGGGCCGGAGGCCTCTGCCGGAATTTGCACAGGAGACTGGCGTCTTCGGCGCGGCAGCGACTTCGAGAAGGGCTCGGGAGCCAACCGCTACGACTACGACGTGGTGCAGCACGGACCGCCGATCGGCCTCCCGCACGGGTTCTAGCCGATCGGCGATGCGCATCGCCCGTGGTCCAGGGCACCGCGGGGCCCAGGTCGGGGCCAGGAGCCTATTGCCCGGTCAGGCCCATGAACGTCTCGGTCTTCGTCACCGGCGGCGGGTTCCATTTTCCGATGATGGCCTCGGACTTGGGTGCGTAGAGCCGCATCAACAGATTGAACGGGCCCTTGGGAGCGGGCAGCCAGTTGGCCTCCTTGTCCTTGCCGGGGCTCTCGTTCTGGAAATAAAGGGTCAGGGAGCCGTCTGGATCGTATTTGAACGGCATCCAGCTGCTCACCGCAAAGCGGTTGAGTGGGTTTGCAACCTGATAGCCCTCGGCATCGTAGAGCGTGACCGACCAGAAGGCGTTGACTGGCGGAAGAGCCCCCTTGTCGAAGTGAATCGTGTATTTACTGGCGCCGTCGAGCGGCCTTCCGGCTTGGTCGCCGAGGTTGAGCGGATAGACCGCATCCTCGGGCAGGTTCGCGCCCAAGCCTAGCTGCGTGACGATGGCGCGCTTCAAATAATAGTTGCCGTAAACGCCCATCGTATCGGTATTCATCGACCAGTGGTTGGCCAGACGGGCCAGCGTCGGGACTTTCCACTCCATCAGCTTTTGCGCCGATGCGGGCGCAGCATCGATCGCCGTCCGGACCGCAGATGACGCCTTGCCGATGTCAAAGCTCTTGCCAGGCTCAATGCCTATCTTCTGCATCTGCGCCAGGATCGGCCCGTCGGTCAGGTGCGGCCTGTTGGCCCTCAGCAACTCGGCGGCGTAGGCGAAGAACTTGTCGCCCGGCATGGCATCGACCTGGGCCTTAGGCGGCGTCTTCATGTCGATGCCTGGATCGGTTTTCACTTCGACCGACCTTGGTGGCCTGGCCCACTCGGAAAGGGGCGTCACCTTCAAGCCCGCCTGGAACTCGTTGACGGCATCGTAATCCTGCGGGCCGTCGGTCTTGGTCCGACCGATAATCCAGACGTGCGATGTCGGCGCATCGATGCGCTGCGTGTCCGTTGGCAGCCTGAACTCCTCGATGAACCTGTCGCGCAGATCGGGGCGCCAGCCGGCAGGCGCGACAAGGAGGTGCTGCGCTTGAGTCCCCGTGGTGCGCCAGCCCGGGGAAGCGAACACATCGGTCCACATGTCGAGCATGGGGAGGAGGTAGTAGCGCCCGTTGCTGTCGGGTACGGAGACGATGACGGGCTCCTTAGTGAGGTCCAGCCACGCAACTGAATAAAGTGTGTCGAAGTTCGGGCGTACGACCACCTTATCGGCAGCGGTGGGATACGTGAGAACGTTGTTGAAGGTGTTTGGAGGACCAAAGCCGTGCTCCTTGCCGGCCGGGATGTTGGTCATCTGCCTGCGCGTGAGGTCCATCGTCACCAGCGGGTAGAGGTAGAGGTAGGCTTCTGTGGCGATGGCATGGGCTTCCTGCTCGCTGATCGGCGCGTTCTGCGCCCCGACGGGAGAGCCGGCCGCAGCCGCAAGAGCGAGAACGGCAGAAATCGCGCATGCCTTGGCTTGCTTCCGGAGGCTTGACTCCCGACGCATGATTGCTCTCCTTGACGATCGCTAAGCATAGGTGCCTGCCCGCGAACGGCGCGGCAGTCCCGGCAAGGCTTGAGGCTAGCTGGCTATCCCAGGAGGGAGGCATCCGGCGAATTGCTGATTTGAGGGTGCCTGTTCCCCCATGCCACGCCGCGGCGAACGCACCATTTTATGATCGACACTGAACAAGACGAAATACGACCGCTTCTGTGCTCTTTCACCGGGTAGAGCGACGCGTCGGTTGGTCCGCTGGTTGGGGCGGCCGTGCCGTGGCCGCCCCGACCGCAGGACACCCAATCCTACACCACGTCCGCCGGCCGCAGCTCGCGCAGCACGCCGTCCTCCAGGCGGAGGATGCGGTGCATGTTGCGCGCGAGCTCCATGTTGTGGGTGGCAATGAGCGCCGAGACGCCGGTGTGCTGGATGAGCGAGATGAGCTCGCGGAACACCAGCGCCGCAGTGCTGGGGTCGAGGTTGCCGGTGGGCTCGTCGGCCAGCAGCAGCTTGGGCGTATTGGCGAGCGCGCGGGCTATTGCCGTGCGCTGCTGCTCGCCGCCCGACATCTGCGCCGGCCGATGGTCGAGCCGCTCGCCGAGGCCCAGCATCTTGAGCAGCGCCGTGGCGCGGGTTGCGGCGGGCCCCCACGGGGTGCCACGGATCAGCTGCGGCATCACCACGTTCTCCAGTGCCGTGAACTCCGGCAGCAGCTGGTGGAACTGGTAGACGAAGCCCATCTCGACGCGGCGCACGCGCGTGCGCTCGTTGTCGGTGAGCTTCGAGCAGTCGTGCCCGTTGATGTAGACCTTGCCGGCGTCGGCGGTCTCCAGCAGACCCGTGATGTGCAGCATGGTGGACTTGCCGGCGCCGGAGGGGCCGACCAGCGCCACCGCCTGGCCGGGGTAGAGATCGGCGTTGATGCCCTTGAGGACCTGGATCTCGCGGTCGCCCTGCTTGAAGACGCGGCGCACGTCGCGCATCTGCAGCACCGGGCGGATGTAGGGCTTTTGCACGGCGGCTACTCGTAGCGGAGGGCTTCCACGGGATCGAGCCGGGAAGCACGCCAGGACGGATAGAGGGTGGCCAGCACCGACAGGAACAGCGCCATGGCGACGATGATGCCCGTCGTCTGCCAACTCAGGTCGGCCGGCAGCCTGGTGAGGTAGTAGACGCTGGGGTCGAAGATATTGGTGTTGGTGAGCCAGGCCACGAACTGCCGGATCTCGTCGATCCTCCAGCAGAACACGATGGCGAACAGGCAGCCGGCAAGCGTGCCGACCACGCCGATGCTGGCGCCGGTGATCAGGAACACGCGCATGATGGCGCCCTGGGTGGCGCCCATGGTGCGCAGGATGCCGATCTCGCGGCCCTTGTCCTTCACCAGCATGATGAGGCCGGAGATGATATTGAAGGCGGCCACGATGACGATGATCGACAGGATGATGAACATCATGTTGCGCTCCACCTGGAGCACCGAGAAGAAGCCGGCGTTGCGCTGGCGCCAGTCGACGAAGCGCAACGCGGGGATGCCCACCTCCTTCATCGCGGCCACCGACTTCTGGACCGTCTCCGGGTCGTCGACGATCACATCGAGCACATCGACGGCGGTGCCCTTGTCGAAGAAGCGCTGCGCCTCGGCCAGCGGCATGAAGATCATGCTGCGGTCGAACTCCGACATGCCCATCTCGAAGATGGCGGTCACCTTGTAGGACTTGATGCGCGGCATGACGCCGAATGGCCCCCGCACGCCGCGCGGCGTGATGAGCGTGACGGTGTCGCCGACGTTGACGCGCAGGAAGCGCTGGAAGCCGATGCCGAGCGCGATCCCGTCCTGGGAATCGAAGTTGTCGAGCGTCCCGGCCTTGACGTTGTTGGCAATGAGCGGCAGCGCCTTCAGCCCCTCCTCGCTGAGGCCGCGCACCTTGGCGCCGACCGACTGCGAGGGCACGGAGGCAATGACCTGGCTCTCGATCAGCGGCACCACCTTCTTCACTGTGGCGGCCGTGGCCAGCTTCCTGGCGTACTCCTCGTAGTCGGGGAAGTCGGCGTGGTCCTCGCGGATGACGATGACGTGCCCGTCGAGGCCCAGGATCTTGGCGAACAGCTCCTTGCGGAAGCCGTTCATGACCGCCATGACGATGATCAGCGTCGCCACCCCCAGCAGGATGCCGAGGAAGGAGAAGCCGGCGATCACCGAGATGAATCCCTCCTTGCGCCGCGCGCGCAGGTAGCGCAGCGCCAGCATCCATTCGAAGGGCGCGAACGGGCGAGTATCGACAACCGGCGCAGACATGGACAGCGCGAGTTCCCCCGTTGTTGTTGCGCCTCGCCGCGGCCGGTCAGGCCGGCATGCGCTGCGCACCTACGTGCTCGACCAGCCGCTTCAGGGCGGCCTCGCGTGAGATCGACTCCCGCGCCCCGGTCTTGCGGTCCTTCACCTCGACCTCGCCGCTCTTGATCCCCTTGGGGCCGACGATGAGCTGGAACGGCAGGCCGATCAAATCCATGCTGGCGAACTTGGCGCCCGCCCGCTCGCCGGTGTCGTCGTAGAGCACCGACAGGCCGGCCTTCCGCAGCTCGCCGTAGAGGGCCTCGCAGGCGGCGTCGGTGTCCTTGTCGCCAGCCTTGAGGTTGACGAGACCCACCTCGAACGGGGCCACCGGCACCGGCCAGACGATGCCGGCCTCGTCGTGGCAGGCCTCGATGATGGCCGCGGGCAGGCGCGAGACGCCGACGCCGTACGACCCCATCTGAACCGTGATCATGCTCCCGTCCGGACCCTGCACGCGGCACCCCATGGGCTCGGAGTACTTGGTGCCGAAGAAGAAAATATGGCCGACCTCGACCCCACGGGCCGAGACACGCTTGCCCTGTGGCACCTCGGCCGCGAAGCGCTTCTCGTCGTGCTTGTCGTCGGTGGCGGCATAGTGGCGCGTCCAGGGCGCGATATAGCGCGTCAGATCGGCGCTGAAGTCCACATCGGCCGGCGGCACAGGAGTCTCGATCAGGTCGGCGTGGCAGTAGACTTGGCTCTCGCCGGTCTCGGCCAGGATGATGAACTCGTGGCTCAGATCGCCGCCGATCGGGCCGGTCTCGGCCACCATGGGGATGGATTTGAGCCCCATACGCGCGAAGGTGCGTAGGTAGGCCACGAACATGCGGTTGTAGGAGTGCCGCGCGGTCTCCACCGAGAGGTCGAAGGAATAGGCGTCCTTCATCAGGAACTCGCGGCCTCGCATGACGCCGAAGCGGGGGCGCATCTCGTCGCGGAACTTCCACTGGATATGGTAAAGCAGGCGCGGCAGGTCGCGGTAGGATCTGGCGGCGCCGCGGAACACCTGGGTGATCAGCTCCTCGTTGGTGGGACCGTAGAGCATCTCGCGCTCGTTGCGGTCCTTGAAGCGCAGCATCTCCGGCCCATAGGCGTCGTAGCGCCCGCTCTCGCGCCACAGGTCGGCCTGCTGGAGGGTGGGCATGAGCAGCTCGATGGCGCCGGCGCGGTTCTGCTCCTCGCGCACGATCTGCTCCACCTTCCTGAGCACCTGAAAACCCATGGGCAGCCAAGTATAGATGCCGGCGCTTGCCTGACGGATCATGCCGGCGCGCAGCATCAGCTGGTGGGAGGCGATCTCAGCCTCGCTCGGCACCTCGCGCAGCAGCGGCAGGAAGTATTGAGTTAAGCGCATGGGACCCCGTTGCACCAGTGATAACGGGGTCAGACCCCTCGCGACCATCCTGTGAGCTTGAGCACCAGCGTATTCGCGAGGGGGCTCGCCCCGGCTCGTGCACTGGCGCGGTTGATATCCGGTTCCGCTTGGAGTGGCAACGACCCGCGACTGCCTATCTTGTGCGCAGCAGGACGTTGTGCCGGAGCTGCTCGCGGCGTGTGGCTGAGGGCGCGAGCATCCGCTCCAGCCGCTGCTTCTTGGCCGCGGGCGCCCCTGTGATTACAAGGGTGACAGAAGGCCGCAGCTCAGCTATTGTGCGTCCGTGGGAAGAAAAAAGGCAACAAATACCCGCTTCGTATGGGGCTCGGCGTAGCCCAAGTCTGGGGAAGAAGACGCGAGGCTACCGGATACCTGTTCGGCCCGCCTGGCAGCATGCAAAACAAGAAATGCGATCGAGCAAGGCAGCCGCCTTGCTCGATTTAGTTTGTGGACCCCTACTCGCGGCCGAGGAGCTGCGTGAGGTCGATGAGGCCGTAGTGGACGGCGGCCCAGGCGGCGCCGAAGAGCGCGCCCGAGATCAGCGTCGTGAGCACCACCACGCGGATGAGTCGCGGCGCCGTCGGCGCGCTCTCCGGCGTACCCGGCACCACACTGCCGTCCTCGTCCTGGGTGCGCACGCCAATCGGCAGGACGGCGAACAGCACCGTCCACCAGAGCACGAGATAGACGGCGATGGCGAAGGTGATGCTCATAAGGTGTGCTTCGAGGTTGGCAGGTTTAGTCTCTGACGGGTGTCGGGCGTCGGATGTCGTCGGAACAAATTCCAACGATGCGGCCTCTACGACGCCCAACGCCCGACACCCGCTTCTCAGACCTGCTCGATTTCAACGAGCGTGCCGCAGAAGTCCTTCGGGTGCAGGAACAGCACCGGCTTGCCGTGCGCTCCGATCCTGGGCTCGCCGTCGCCCAGCACGCGCGCGCCGGCCGCCCTGAGATGGTCGCGCGCGGCCAGAATGTCGGCCACCTCGTAGCACACGTGATGCATGCCGCCGCTCGGGTTGCGCTGCAGAAAGGCAGCGATGGGGGAATTCTCCCCCAGCGGCTCCAGCAGCTCGATCTTGGTGTTGGGCAGGGTCACGAACACCACCGTGACGCCGTGCTCGGGCTGGGGCCGGGGCTCTGAGACCTCGGCGCCGAGCGCGTTCCTGTAGATCGCCGCCGCCGGGCCGAGCGCCGGCACCGCAATGGCGACGTGATTGAGACGGCCGATCATGCAACCTCTTTCGTTCCGGCCCCGAGCCGGTCAGCTTGCGTGCCCTCATACCACTTGCAAGCCACGCTTTCAAAAGGCCGGCGCATGCCAGGGCTGACCCCGGTGCTCTGCTCACGCTTCCACGAGCGGTGCCTTGTGGGGATGCACCAGCTGGAAGCCCACGCCGAACCGGTTCCACAGGTTGATGGCGCCGATGGCGAGCGTCAGGCTGACGATCTCGGCCTCGGAGAATTGCGCCGCGACCTCCGCGTAGACCTCGTCCGGGGCGCCCGTCTCGGGCAGCAGCGTGAGCGCCTCGGTCCACGCCAGGGCCGCGCGCTCGCGCTCGGTATAGAGGGGAGACTCCTGCCAGGCGTCGAGCAGATAGATGCGCTCCTCGCTCACGCCCGCCTTGCGCGCGTCGCGCGTGTCGCTGCACGCGTCGCCGAGCTGAAGGCCGAGATGATGCTGGCTGAGCTGCGCCAGGCGCGCCGGCGCTCGCAGGAGGAGCTGGCGCGTGCGCTGAAGGTCAATCAGCCGGCGGTGGCCAAGCTGGAGAGGCGCACGGACATGTACGTCAGCAACCTGCGGCGCTACGTCGAGGCCCTGGACGGGCAGCTCAAGATCACCGCCGAGTTTCCAGAGGGGGAGGTGGCGATCGGCAATTTCAGCGACATCGATGGGCCGCCGATCAGGAGGCGGGCGGGGAAGGCGGCGTAACCGTGCCCGCGGGATTGTGCTGCTACCGCCACGAGCCGGCATGGATGTCTCAGTGCCCGATCATGCGGCGAATTTGATCGGCCAGCGGCTTCTCGCTTCCGGAAAAGCTCTCGACCATAGCCGCACGGAATACTGTAGGATTCAGTCGCGCCAAGCTCAATGCCTGACCCGCCCGGGCCGCCAGTAGACCAAGAAAGGCATTCTGTGCTCTGCCGTTGCCTTCACGAAAGGGATGGATCGCGTTGAGCGTTGCAAAAAAGTGTGCAGCCTCGGCAGAGAACATATCCGCGCTCAGTCTGGCAAAGTAGTCAGTGGCCTCCAGGCTGCCGAAGAGCGGCTTCATTTGATCGGCAATGTGCTCCGGATAGCAGAACGTGTTGCCGCCTTTGTGCGTGCGGACGGTCCTGTACCGACCGGCCCAGCGAAAGACATCCTGAAAAAGGTGGCGATGAATTGCGCGGTAATGCCTGATTCCCAAGTTGCCGTGAGGCAGCGGCTCTTGGGCGCGCTGTGCGACGAGAGCGCTTTCGATCAGGTCCAGCTGTGCCTGATCGCGAATGCCTGGAATATTCTTGAGGACGTTGGTTCCGACGTAGCAGTATGGATCCCGTCCGGTGTCATAATTTGTCACGGCGGGCGCCGTACTTCGCGATCAGCCAATCGCGTCGCTCCTCAGCGGACAGCCGCTTTCGATCGAGCCTACGGAAGTCGCGCTTCAAATCCTCGCTGAGGTGGATGCCCTCGACGGCGCTGATCCTCTCGAAGTCATGCTGACCCAACGTATAGCTATCAACCCCTCGAATACGTCCGTCCCGACCGCGCACAACAATCTCGCCGCCTACCCTGGGCTCGATAAGCTTTCGTGCAGCTGCGACGGCCTCGCGCTGCGTCTTGTAGACCTGCGCAGCCCCGGCTGGGAATCCCTCAACAACCCATCCCGTCGGCCGCGGCACGACCGACAGCCGCGATCGGGGCTGAGGCGCAGACTTCTGAACGTGGCGCTTGCTCATGGCTCAGTGTACCGAACACGGTGGTGCGTGGCAACGCTGCCTTAAACCAACCTGCTCTGGTCCACCGCCGCGGCGATGAACGACTTGAACAGCGGGTGCGGGTCGAACGGGCGGGACTTGAGCTCGGGGTGGAACTGGACGCCGATGAACCAGGGGTGGCCCTCGATCTCGACGATCTCGGGCAGCAGGCCGTCGGGCGACAGGCCGGAGAAGCGTACGCCGGCCGCTTCCAGACGCTCGCGGTAGCGCGTGTTCACCTCGTAGCGGTGGCGGTGGCGCTCGGAGATCCGCGTCCCGCCATAAATCTCCGCCACCTGGCTGCCCCTGGCGAGCATCGCCGGATAGGCGCCGAGCCGCATGGTGCCGCCGAGGTCGCCGCCCTGGCGGCGCGTCTCCAGCTCGTTGCCGCGCATCCATTCCGTCATCAGGCCGATCACCGGCTCCGCGCACGGTCCGAACTCGGTGGAGCCGGCGCCCTGGAGGCCGACCAGGTCGCGCGCGGCCTCGATCACGGCCATCTGCATGCCGAAGCAGATGCCGAAGTAGGGCACGCCCCGGGTGCGGGCAAAGCGCGCCGCCAGGATCTTTCCCTCCGAGCCGCGCTCGCCGAAGCCGCCCGGCACCAGGATGCCGTCCACGTTCTCCAGATGCGGCGCCGGGTCCTCGCCCTCGAACACCTCGCTCTCGATCCACGTGAGCCGTACCCGCACCCGGTTGGCGATGCCCCCGTGCAGCAGCGCCTCGTTGAGGGATTTGTAGGCGTCCTTGAGTCCGGTGTACTTGCCGACGATGGCGATGGTCACCTCGCCCTCGGGGTTGGCGATGGCGTTGGCGATGGTATGCCACTTGGCGAGGTCCGGCTCCGGCGCGTCCTTGATGCCGAACGCCGCCAGCACCTCGCGGTCCAGGCCCTCCTCGTGGTAGGCGAGCGGCACCGCATAAATGGAGGCCACGTCGAGCGCCTGGATCACGGCCTCGGGGCGCACGTTGCAGAACAGCGCGATCTTGCGGCGCTCCGATTCCGGCACCGGCCGGTCGCTGCGGGTGAGCAGGATGTCGGGCTGGATGCCGATGGAGCGCAGCTCCTTCACCGAGTGCTGCGTCGGCTTGGTCTTGAGCTCGCCGGCGCTCGGAATGAACGGCATCAGGGTGAGGTGGATGAACACCGTATCGCCGCGCGGCAGCTCGTTGCCGAGCTGGCGGATGGCCTCGAAGAACGGCAGGCCCTCGATGTCGCCCACCGTGCCACCGATCTCTACCAGCACGAAGTCGAGCCCCTCGTTGCCGGACAGGATGAACTCCTTGATGGCATCGGTGACGTGCGGGATCACCTGCACGGTGCCGCCGAGATAGTCGCCCCGCCGCTCCCGGCCGAGGAGGTCCTGGTAGATGCGGCCCGCGGTGACGTTGTCGGTGCGCTTCGACGGCACGCCGGTGAAGCGCTCGTAGTGCCCGAGATCGAGGTCGGTCTCGGCGCCGTCGTCGGTCACGAACACCTCACCGTGCTGGTAAGGGCTCATCGTTCCGGGATCGACGTTGAGATAGGGATCGAGCTTGCGCAGCCGCACCTTATAGCCGCGCGCCTGCAGGAGTGCACCGAGAGCGGCCGCAGCCAATCCCTTGCCGAGGGAGGAGACCACGCCGCCGGTAATGAAGATGTACCGCGCCATGGGCCTGCAGAGTACCTCGGATGTTGTCGATTCGAAGAGCGGGCTCGCCGCTTTTCCCACGCTCTTTCGTCGCGGCACGCTCAAGTCTCACCCCCGGGAGGCGCAGAACGCCGGCCAAGCTCCAGCCGGCGCATATCCGCCATGCAGGCCGAGGGGCCAAACGCGGGAGGCCAGCGTGCCTACTTTGACTGCGGCACCTTGGACGTATCGCCGTCACCCTTGCCCGATGGCATGTTGAAATCGATCGGAGGCAGCGACGAGGGCTTGGACTCGCCGCTCGGGGGCTTCTGCTCCACGCCGGAGGCCGGCGCCTCCAGAACCGAGCGCGGCGCTCCGCTGCGGTTGGCGATGATGGACAACAGCAGGCTGGTGGCGAAGAACGCGACCGCCAACCCCGCGGTAACCCTTGTCAGGAAATTGGCGGCTCCCCGCCCGGTCATGAACCCGCCCGAGCCGCCGCCGCCAATGCCCAGCGCCCCACCCTCCGAGCGCTGCAGCAGCACCACGCCGATCAGGACCAGCGCGATGAGAGAGTGGATGACGAGCAGGACGGTGGACATGCGGGAGGTGATCCTTCGGGCGCTTGTGCGGCCTTCTACACTAGGTGTCCAGGCCTTGCCACTGTTTCAAGCCCCTGTGTTAGCCCCGGGCTTCACGCTGGCGGCGGGCAGCGCCCGA
>JBAPMW010000137.1:0-1679 GCA_049278815.1 Hyphomicrobiaceae bacterium | reverse complement strand
CCCGCAGTTGGACTGGTTGCATGATGCTGGAAGTTGCGCTTTGTCAGGGGGATGGGGGAAGACAAGCGCCAAGTTCCGGCTCACCCTGCGGGTGGGCAACCGCCGGTTGCGCAGGAGGCGCCGCCGGCGGCTGTCGTCGTCGATAGCTGGGCGGGTCGGATCAAGGTCGAATGGGACCCGCGGGCGCCGCTGACACCCCTGGGGCAGGCGTCGTTCTTCATCGAGTTCCTGAAGGTGTCGGGGGTGTTCGACGCGCTCGTCGCCGACTGCCCGCTCTATCGCACAAGCCCCAATGCTCCCTCCAACCGCGACGTGCTCGGCACGCTGGTTCTGTCCGTGCTGGCCGGCCACAAGCGCTATGCGCACGTCACCGCGCTGAGGGCGGACGGCGTGCTGCCGGAGCTCATCGGCATCGAGAGGATCTTGAGCGAGGACGCCGTGCGCCGGGGGCTGGCGGCGATCGAGGAGGCGGCGGGCACAGCCTGGCTCAGGCGCCACCTCGACCGCTGCAGCGAGCCGCTGCTGGGCGAGGGCTGGGTGCTCGACGCCGATACCACCATCAAGCCGCTCTACGGCCGCCAGGAAGGCGCCGTCGTCGGCTACAACCCCAAGAAGCCCGGGCGGCCGAGCCACACCTACCACACCTTCTTCCTGTCCCAGCTGCGCCTGGTGCTGGACGTGGAGGTGATGGCCGGCAATCAGCACACCGCCAATCATGCGTCGCCGGGCCTGTGGGCGCTCCTGGAGCGCATCGGCCGCGACCGCTGGCCGCGTCTTCTGCGCGCCGACAAGGGCTTCGCCTCCGATGCGCTGATGGGCGCCTGCGAGGAGAAGGGCCTGCCCTATCTCATGCGGCTGCGGCTCACCAAGAACGTCAAGCGCGCCATCGAGCGGCTGGCCGGCCGCGGCGATTGGGCCGATGCCGGCCAGGGCTGGCAGGGCATCGACACCACGCTCAAGCTCTCGGGCTGGGCGAAGGCGCGGCGCATCGTGCTGTTGCGCCGGCGCCTCAAGGACGAGCCCGAGCGCACCCGCGCCGCCGATCATCCCGACCAGCTGTGCCTGTCGTTTCCGAGCGTCGCGGACGGTGGCGAGATCTACGAGCATGCCGCGCTCGTCACCTCGCTCAGCGAGCCCATCCTCGGTCTTGGCCAGCTCTATCGTGACCGCGCCGATTGCGAGAATGTCTTCGACGAGCTCAAGAACCAGTGGGGCTGGGGCGGCTACACGACCCACGACCTCGCCCGCTGCCGGCTCGCTGCCCGCCTCGTGGGCCTCGTCTACAACTGGTGGAACCTGTTCACCCGGCTGGCCGAGCCTGAGCAGCATCTGGAGGCGGTCACCAGCCGGCCCCTGCTGCTGACCGCCATCGCCGAGCGCATCCGCCACGCCCGCCAGACCACGCTCAGGATCGCCTCGACCCACGCCAAGGCGGGTTGGGCGACGCAGGCTCTGGCCGGCATCGCGGCCTTCCTTGGCGGGCTGATCAACGGTGCGGAGCAGTTGACCCCCACTCAGCGCTGGTACCGCATCCTCAGCCATGCCTTGCGTCGCTTCCTGGGAGGGCGCGCGCTCAAGCCGCCGCCGCGCTTGGCCGCCGCCCCAGCCTAATGCACCTCAGAGTTGAAAATCCGCCCCCGCCGCGCACCGATGCGCTCATCAACTGCGGTTTTTAGGAT
>JBAPMW010000136.1:0-5181 GCA_049278815.1 Hyphomicrobiaceae bacterium | reverse complement strand
AGGCTCAGGGGCAGCATGGTCACGACCACCAGGTAGAAGCCGAGCGCGATACCGACCGTGCCCCCCTCCTTCCAGGCAAGCTGAAGGTCGCGCCGCACGAGGTGCCAGAAGGCGCTCATGCCGCGGCGGCCGCCGCCCGGCCCAGCTGCAGCTCCTGCGCCCGATCGAAGCCAAGGGCCAGGTGCGTGGCGGCCACCACCAGGCCGCCGCTGGCGAGATGCCGGTTCACGGCACCGGCCAGCATCGCTTGTGCTGCCGTGTCAAGCGAGGTCGTGGGCTCATCGAGCAGCCACAGGGGGCGCTCGGCGAGCAGCAGGCGAAGGAGTCCGGCCCGCCGCCGCTGGCCCGCCGACAGATAGCCGGCCGGGATATCGCGCAGCCCCGCCAGGCCGAAGGTGGCGAGCGCGGCATCGAGGCGGTCCGGCGCCCCGCCGAGGAAGCCGCCCCAGAAGGCGGCGTTCTCCACCACCGTCAGGCTGGGTTTCACGGCGTTGGCGTGCCCAACATAGTGGCAATGCTCGGCGATGCTCGCCCCCGCGGCATTGCCGTCGAGGCGAATTTCGCCCGCTTCGAGCGGCAGAAAGCCGGCGATGGTGCGCAGCAGGGTGGTCTTGCCGGCGCCATTTGGCCCCGTCACCAGCAGCGCCTGTTCAGCCGCCACAGAAAAAGACAGGTCGGCGAAGAGGATGCGCCCACCCCGCCGCGCGCACAGCTTTTCCGCTATCAGCTTCATGGCAGCTGCACTTGAGCCTTTGTGGGGCCTTTCCGCACCCCGCGGCGCATACTAGACTCGTTTTACGGTTTCAATCGTCCCCGCCAAGCCCGAGGCCTCGCTCGGCGCGCCCGGACTGCCTTTGCAAGGAGACAACCCTCATGAGCACGGCCGCGGCCCATCCCGACAGCTTTAAATGTCGCAAGACGCTCTCCGTCGGCGGCAAGACCTATGAGTACTTTTCCCTCCCCGACGCCGAGAAGAGCGGCCTCGCCGGCATCTCCAGGCTCCCGACCTCGCTCAAGGTGCTGCTGGAGAACCTCTTGCGCTTCGAGGACGGCCGCTCCGTGAAGGCCGACGATATCCGCGCTGTCGCGGAATGGCTCAAGGCCAAGACCTCCACCCGCGAGATCGCCTACCGCCCCGCGCGCGTGCTGATGCAGGACTTCACCGGCGTGCCGGCGGTGGTGGACCTCGCCGCCATGCGCGATGCCATGCGGCACCTGGGTGGCGAACCCTCCAAGATCAACCCGCTGGTGCCGGTCGACCTCGTCATCGACCACTCCGTGCAGGTGGACTACTTCGGCACAGCGGACGCCTTCAAGCGGAACGTCGAGATCGAGTACGAGCGCAACAAGGAGCGCTACGAGTTCCTGCGCTGGGGCGCGGGCGCCTTCAACAACTTCCGCGTGGTGCCGCCCGGCACCGGCATCTGCCACCAAGTGAATCTGGAGTACCTGGCGCAGTCGGTGTGGACCGGCGATCTGGGCGGCAAGACGCAGGCTTTCCCCGATACCTGCGTCGGCACCGACAGCCACACCACCATGGTGAACGCCCTGGGTGTGCTGGGCTGGGGCGTGGGCGGCATCGAGGCCGAGGCGGCCATCCTGGGCCAACCGGTGGTCATGGTGATCCCCGAGGTGATCGGCTTCCGCTTCCACAGCAAGCTCAAGGAGGGCGTCACCGCCACCGACCTGGTGCTCACCTGCACGCAGATGCTGCGGAAGCGCGGGGTGGTGGAGAAGTTCGTCGAGTACTTCGGCGACGGTCTGGATAACCTCTCGGTGGAGGACCGCGCCACCATCGCCAACATGGCGCCCGAGTACGGCGCCACCTGCGGCTTCTTCCCCGTCGATGCGGATACGATCAAGTACCTCAAGGCCACCGGCCGCGCGCCGGAGCGTGTCGCCCTGGTGGAGGCCTACTGCAAGGTCCAGGGCATGTGGCGCGAGGCCGGCGCGGCGCCCGCCTATACCAGCGTGCTGGAGCTCGACCTCGCCACCGTCGAGCCGTCCATGGCCGGGCCAAAGCGGCCCCAGGACCGCGTGCCGCTGGCCGGCGCCAAGGTCGGCTTCGCCGCGGCGCTACCGGACATCGTCAAGGGCGCGAGCCTGGCCCAGCGCGCCAGGGTTGCGGGCGCGGACTACGATCTGGGTCATGGCGACGTCGTGATCGCGGCTATCACCTCGTGCACCAATACCTCCAACCCATCCGTGCTGATCGCGGCGGGCCTGGTGGCGCGCAACGCGCGCGCGAAGGGGCTGAAGGCCAAGCCGTGGGTGAAGACCTCGCTGGCGCCCGGGTCGCAGGTCGTCACGGACTACCTCGCCAAGGCCGGCCTGCAGGACGATCTCGACGCGCTGGGCTTCAACCTCGCGGGCTACGGCTGCACCACCTGCATCGGCAACTCCGGACCGCTCCCGAACGCCATCGCCGATGCGGTGCGCGCCAACGACCTGGTGGTGGCGGCGGTGCTGTCCGGCAACCGCAACTTCGAGGGGCGCGTCAACCCGGACGTGAAGGCGAACTACCTGGCCTCGCCGCCCCTGGTTGTGGCCTATGCCATCGCCGGCACGCTCAACAAGGACCTGACGACGGAGCCGCTCGGCACCGGGTTGGACGGCCGGCCCGTCTACCTCAAGGACATCTGGCCCGCCTCGGCCGAGATCGCCGAGCTGATCCGGACCTCGGTGACGCCGGACATGTTCGCGAAGCGCTACGGCGCCGTGTTCGCGGGCGACGCGAGGTGGCAGGCCATGGGCAAGGCGAGGCCGAGCCTCACCTATGGCTGGACCTCCGGCTCCACCTACGTGCAGAACCCGCCCTATTTCGAGGACATGCCGGCTACCCCCGCGCCCGTCGCCGACGTGATCGGCGCCCGCATCCTGGGGTTGTTCCAGGACAGCATCACCACCGACCACATCTCGCCCGCCGGATCCATCAAGAAGGACGGCCCGGCCGGCGTCTATCTGATCGAGCACCAGGTGCGGCCGGCGGAGTTCAACTCCTACGGCGCGCGGCGTGGCAACCACAACGTGATGATGCGGGGCACCTTCGCCAACGTGCGCATCAAGAACGCCATGATGGGCGGCAAGGAGGGCGGCAACACCATCCACTATCCGTCAGGTGATGTCCTGTCGATCTACGACGCTGCCATGCGCTACAAGGCCGAAGGCGTGCCGCTGGTGGTGCTGGCCGGCAAGGAGTACGGCACCGGCTCCAGCCGCGACTGGGCGGCCAAGGGCGCGCGGCTCCTGGGCATTCGCGCGGTGATTGCGCAGTCGTTCGAGCGCATCCACCGGTCCAACCTGGTCGGCATGGGCGTCCTCCCGCTGGTGTTCGCGGATGGCCAGTCCTGGCAGACCCTGGAGCTCACCGGCAGGGAGACGCTGACCATCCGTGGCCTCGCCGGCCTCAAGCCGCGCCAGCAGGTTGCGATGGAGATCGCCGGCACCGACGGCAGGAGCGCGACCATCGAGGTGCTATGCCGGATCGACACCGAGGAGGAGATGGCCTACTACCGCAACGGCGGCATCCTGCCGTTTGTGCTGCGCAATCTGGCCGCAGCGTAGGGGAGTCTCAGGGAGGTGTCAGACCCTCCGGGCCCTCCGGGTCTGACACCGAACCTGGGTCACCCATTCGTGACTCGCACTTGAACGACCGAATCCTGATATTTTCCCGCACTCGGGGAGCGCTAGCGAGAATTGGACGCCGGAAAAACAATGCGGTGTTTGGCGATCGTGGCGCTTGTCGGCCTGGGCCCGCTTCTCGTGGCCAGCGATGCAAGCGCACAGAAGGCGGCGACCTCGGCGCCGCAGGTCAAGGCGGTGTACGAGCTCTATACCAGCCAGGGCTGCTCCTCGTGCCCGGCCGCCGATGCGGTGCTTGCACGCCTCGTCAAGCGCGACGACGTGATCGCGCTCACCCTTCCCGTCGATATCTGGGACTACCTCGGCTGGCGCGATACGCTGGCGCGCCCGGAGTTCTCCGACCGGCTGCGGGCCTATGCCAAGGCGCTGGGCGACGGCATGGTCTACACGCCCCAGGCGGTGGTGAGCGGGCTCATCCAGGTGAACGCCAGCAGCGAGGACAAGATCGAGGGGGCCATCGCCAAGACGGCCATGCCGTTCGCCGCCTCGCGTGTGCCGGTCGGCCTGTCGGCGAAGAAGGGTCACCTCCTCATCGACGTTGCGGCTGCTCCGGACGGCGTGCAGGTCAAGGAGGCCACCGTGTGGCTCGCGGCGATTGCCACCAGCGTCGAGGTGCCCATCGCGAGAGGCGAGAACCAGGGCCGCACCGCCGTCTACTTCAACGTGGTGCGCCGCCTGATCCCGATCGGCACCTGGAACGGCACGAAGATGGTCGTCAAGCTCGACCGCCACAGCTTCATGGCCGCCGATGCCGACCGCTGTGCCGTGCTGCTCCAGCAGGGCCAGGGCGGGCCGATCGTAGGAGCCGCGCTGATCGACGGTATTTAGTGCTCCAGCCCAATACGTCGGGCCGAGGCGTAGCTCCATATGGGCGCGCGCAACGTGTCGCGCTATGCTGCGCACCAACACAGATGCCACCGCGGCACAACGGGAGGAGACCGCCATGACAGGCCCGCGCATCAGCTATGTCGATCCCGCCACCATTGCGGACGCCGACATGCTGGCCGAGCTCGACCGCTGCCGGCGCGAGGGCACGCCACGGCCGGAGAGTCAGGCGGTCCGTGCCCACGTGCCGGCGGTATTCTGGGCATTCGCCAACAGCTGGCGCGATGTGTTCAGGAACGGCGTCGCCGACCATGCCATCAAGGAGCTGTGCCGGCTTTACGTGTCGCGCTCGGTGAAGTGCGAATACTGCGGCAACCAGCGCTCCATGAAGGCGGCGAGGCTGGGGGCGATTGAGGAGGACTATCTTGACCTCCTCAACTTCGAGAGGTCCACCCGGTACAGCGACCGTCAGAAGGCGGCGCTCGCCTGGGCCGAGGCCATCACCTGGGACCTGCCCACCGACGATGCCCTGTGGGCGCGGCTGCACAAGCACTTCACCGAGCCCGAGCTGGCCGAGATCGGCTTTTTCATTGCGCTCACCATGGGCCAGCAGCGCTGGCTGCGGACGCTCGACATCGAGCACCACCAGATCCTCTCCGGCACCGACGCCTCCATGGCGCCGGGCTTCGAGACCGAAGCGGCGCTGCGCAGCGC
>JBAPMW010000135.1:0-3784 GCA_049278815.1 Hyphomicrobiaceae bacterium | reverse complement strand
CCCCGAACAGCACCATCTCGGTGACGTTGCGGAAGTAGAAGCCCACGCCGCGCCCGTCGGACCCGCCGTCCCGGCGCACCTTGTGCCACACCAGGTTCGACTTGTAGGCGAACCCCCATGCCCGCATGACGCCTAACCCCTCCGGCAGCAGCGCATTCGGCACCCACAGATAGAGGTGGGCCACGTCGGCCGCGACCTGCGCCACGGGCAGCCGCTCGATCTCGGCAAGCGTCAGGGTGGTATAGCGCGACAGGCGCCGGTGCTCGGGCGCGACCTTGCCGGTCTTGTTCTGGAACTGCCATGGCGGGTCGGCGAGAATGGCCCCGAAGCGTACGCCCTCGGCCGCGGCGAGCAGGCTCTGGGCTGGGTCCATCGCTTGGGATCTCCGGCCCATGCTCAGCGCGCCTCCGCCGTCGGACAACGACCATTTAAGGGTCGACGGATTCGCCCCCGCCGTCGATGGTGGCGCGGGCCTTATCCCCAGGGCCGTGCCGGGTGCCCCAGTCTCGGGTAGCATCGGTAGCAAAGGGGAGAATCACGCGCGTCGTTGACGTTTTGTCCGGCGCCGGTTTAAGAGAGCGCAGTGCGCGCCGCTCCGGGACCACAAGCGCCCAGCTAGCGCCCTTTTCTGCCAACAGGAGCCCCCAGTTAATGGCCAACACCAAATCGGCCACGAAGGCCGCGCGCCAAGCCGTACGCCGCACGGCGGTCAACAAGTCCCGGTCCTCGCAGGTGAAATCCTACGTGCGCAAGGCCGAGGAGGCGATCGCCTCGGGCGACAAGGAGGCCGCCAAGGCGGCGCTGGCGGCGGCGCAGCCCGTCCTGATGCGCTCGGCCCAGAAGCGCGTCGTGCCCAAGAAGACCGCCTCGCGCAAGGTCTCGCGCCTCACCGCCCGCCTCAAGGCGATGACCTGAGCGGCCGATGGTTGATCCTGATGCGCGGGAGCCCCGGCTGTTAACATTTTGTTTACCGGCCGCGCTCTCGACCCGTCGCGGGGTGGCAGAAATGCCGCAGCCCCGCGCGCGCGCCGGTTGGGTCAAAGGTTAAAAATTCATTAAAATTCAATATTCTCGCTGCCAAGCGTGCGGCCGCAGACCGGATGACTCCCGGACCTGCGCCCGCTCCCGAAAGGGAAATCTCACATCTGAACGACATTAAGTCGTCACCGCGCCGACATGACGGCAGTCGGAGCAAAATCCAGTTGATGATCAAGCGTTTTCCCCAGGTTTCGCCCAAGCCGCTAGGCGCTCGGCCAGACTCGCGCTACCCGGCTCTTAAGGGCAGGCGCGGTTGACCGGTCCGGCTTTTTGGTCCTACAAAACTCGCCGCGGGACTGAACTGATGCACGCCCGCGAGTATTGCGTGGCAGCCTTTCCGAGTGCAGGCCAAGACTTCATAGCTCGGACGCGCTGCAAGTGTTGCGGCAAGATGCACTCTAGTACTGTGTAGTACTTGAATAGCGGAGTGGACACTTCGCTTTTCAGGTAGGGCATAGTATTGCCCTCGGTAGTCAGGAAAGGGCGTGAGCGCGTGGGTAACGGGGTCCAGATCGATTCTCTTCCCGTGGAGGAGACATGGGCCAGGCTGAGCCAAGATCAAGGCTCGGTTCTGGTCGATGTGAGGACGAGCGCCGAGTGGGCCTATGTCGGCCTGCCGGACCTGTCCTCGATCGGGAAGCGGCCGGTGCTGGTTGAATGGGTGGAGTTTCCCGGCAGCCAGCTCAACCAGGCCTTTGTTCCCCACCTCACCGATGCGCTGACCAGGATCGGCGCCAACAAGGACACCGAGCTATTCTTTCTGTGTCGCTCAGGCGGGCGGAGCCTCAGTGCTGCGCGGGCGATGGCGGCGGCGGGATACTCCCGCTGCCGAAACGTGGCGGACGGATTCGAGGGGCCACTCGATCCCAACCGTCACAGGGGAGGTATCGGCGGCTGGAAGGCCAAAGGGCTTCCCTGGGCGCAGGGCTAACCTGCTCCCGTTCCACAGAAAGCGCCAAGGCTGCTCGGCCCGACCTAGGCCATCGGGCAGGCGGCTTCGGCGTAAGGGGTTTGACTGCAGAGGCGGCAGTCGGAAAGCGGCAACGACTACTAGTAACGGCGGGGTAAGCAATGACAGACAGCACGCACGTGCCTGGCGTTTCTCGTGACGTCGACGAGACGGCGAGCGGGCCGGAGACAGCGGGGAGCGCGCGCGGCGCTTTGGTGAGCGGCGCGTCGGCAGGCTTCTCTAACGGAGGCGGCTCGCTCGGCAGCAAGGCACGCGCGGTGTTGCGGGCCCGCTTCGGCGAGGAGGTCTATGGCTCCTGGTTCCACCTCATGGAGTTCGAGGCCTTCGATGGGCGCACGGTGCGCACCTCCCTGCCGACGAAATTCCTGCAGACCTGGATTCAGGCGCACTATGCCGATGCGCTCCTGGAGTGCTGCAGGGTCGAGTTCCAGGGCGCCGAGCGTCTCGACGTGGTCGTGCGCGAGTATGGGGCTGCCGGTGGGCGCTCGCCTTCCGCCGTGGCGACCGCCGTGGCGGCGCGCAGCAGGTCCGCGGCGCCGTCCGATGGCACGGGCTCGGGGGCGCGCCGACCCATGCCGGCCATGCTGTCGCCCACGCCGGGTGCCCGCACGGGCGTGAACGGCTTCGAAGGCTCGCCGCTCGACCCTAAGTATACCTTCGAGAGCTTTGTTGACGGCCAGTCGAACCGCATGGCGCTCACCGTCGCCCAGCAGGTGGCAGGCAGCGTGCTCGACGAGCCACGCCAGTTCAACCCGCTGTTCCTGCACTCCCAGGTCGGCCTCGGCAAGACGCACCTGCTGCATGCCATCGCCTGGGAGGTGAAGCGGCGCAGCCCCAGGGCCAATGTGCTCTATCTGACGGCGGAGCGGTTCCGCTACCAGTTCGTGGAGGCGGTGCGCAGCCAGGACGCCATGGCCTTCAAGGAGAAGTTCCGCGCCATCGACATCCTGCTGATCGACGATCTGGAGTTCATGCAGGGCGAGAAGACCGAGCAGGAGTTCGAGCACATCGTCAACGCGCTCCTCGACGGCGGCAAGCAGGTGGTGGTGGCCTCGGCGCGTCCGCCGGGCCAGCTGGAGCGCCTCAACGACCGCATGCGCTCGCGCATGCAGCGCGGGCTGACGGTGGAGATCGGCGAGCTCGACGAGGATCTGCGCCTCCGAATCCTGGAGCGGCGCGTGCAGGAGAAACGCGCCACCGACCCGGCCTTCGAGGTCTCGGGCGCGGTGCTCAAGCTCCTGGCCGAGCGCCTGACCGAGAGCGGCCGCGAGCTGGAGGGGGCCGTCAACCGCCTCTACCTGCAGTGGCAGCTCACCCACGCCGCGATCACGGTCGAGGCCATGGAGGTCATCATCCGCGACCTGGTGCTGGGCGTGGAGCCCCGCCGCATCAAGGTGGAGGACATCCTGCGCATCGTCTCGCGGCACTTCGCGGTGTCCAAGGCCGACATCCTGTCCGACCGCCGTCACCGCTCGGTGGTGCGGCCGCGGCAGATCGGCATGTATCTCGCCAAGCAGCTCACCTCGCGCTCGCTGCCCGAGATCGGCCGCCGCTTCGGCAACAGAGACCACACCACCGTGCTGCACGCCATCCGCAAGATCGACAAGGAGATCGGCGACAACCCGCATCTCAAGGAGGAGATCGAGGAGCTGAAGCGCCAGCTGAACAGGTAGCGGCTGGCGAGCGCGATCCGTTCGCCGGCGCTGGAGGACGAGAAAAGCGGGGCGGTGCCAGCCGGCGTCGCTCCCTTATTTTGTGTGTGCCCAGCGTGGCGCG
>JBAPMW010000134.1:0-1888 GCA_049278815.1 Hyphomicrobiaceae bacterium | reverse complement strand
GTGGATGGCCCGAGGGCGGCGGGGAGAGGGGGTTCCTCGCCGGTTCCCCTCTATATCCACATATCTACCCCACGCTGACCGGCAGGCTGCTCGCTTCGTCATCCAGGGTCGGCGCCGCCGGTGAGGGCTGACACGTGCGCTACCCACAACGTGGCGCCCATGGCCCATTGACTCCCATAAAAACCCATGCCATCCCATGTTTGCCCAGATTACGCCGGGATGTTGTCACACCCGTTGACGCCCGTGGGAGGGCCCCGCGGGCGATATGGGCGGCGCGGCGCGGAGGGCAGAGCGAGGCGTGGGGTGGGAGTTCAGGGCGCAGCTCGAGCAACAGGGATGGACCGCTTTGTCTCCACCTTCATCAACAAGATCGACGCCAAGGGGCGCGTCTCCGTTCCCGCGCCGTTCCGTGCCATCCTGGAGCGCGACGGCTATGCCGGCGGCGGCATCTACTGCTACCCCTCGCTCGACGCTCCGGCCCTCGATGCTGGCGGCCAGAGGCTTGCGGAGAACATCGACCGGCTTCTCGACGGCCTGCCGGACTATTCGGACGAGCGGGACGAGCTGTCTGTCGCGCTCTATGGTGACGTGCACACGCTCGCCATCGATCAGGACGGACGCATCGTGCTTCCTGAGACGCTTCGCGCCCACGCCGGCCTGGCGACCCACGTCGCCTTCGTGGGGCTTGGGCAGAAATTCCAGATGTGGGAGCCGGCACGCTTCGAGGCCCGGCGCGCCGCCGCCCGCGAGAAGGTGAGGGACCATCGCAAGCTGTTCGGCGCGGGGCGCCGCCAGTCGGGACCTGAGCCGGGGTCAGAGTCAGGTCCGGGCGCGGGGCATGCTGAGCCTCGGGGCGGCGAGGGAGGAGCACGGGAATGACGGCGCGCAGCGGGACCCCAACGGCCGAGGGGGACCGCAGAGGGACGCGGCGCCACGTTCCCGTGCTGCTTCCCGAGGTGCTGGCAGCCTTGGCGCCGCAGGTGGGGGAGCGCTTCATCGATGGCACCTTCGGCGCGGGTGGCTACACGGCGGCCCTCATCGATGCGGCGCCGGACGTGCGGGTGCTCGCCATCGACCGCGACCGCACGGCCATCGCGGCGGGCCGGCCTCTTGCCGAGGCGAGCGGCGGGCGCCTGACCCTCGTGGAGGGCCGCTTCGGCGAGCTGGACAGCCTGGCCGAGGCGGCCGGCTTCGCGCCGGCGGACGGCGTGGTGCTGGATATCGGCGTCTCCTCGATGCAGCTCGACGACCCCGAGCGCGGCTTCTCCTTCCAGTCCGACGGCCCGCTCGACATGCGCATGTCGGGCGCCAAGTCGGGCGATGGTCCGACGGCGGCCGACGTGGTGAACGCCGCAGACGATGCCGACATTGCCGACATCCTGTTCCACCTGGGCCAGGAGCGCCGCTCGCGCGCCATCGCCCGCGCCATCGTCGCGCGCCGCCGCGTACGGCCGTTCAGCCGCACCGCGGAGCTGGCGGAGGTGGTGGAGCGCGTGCTCGGGCGCGGCAAGGTGGGGGGGCGGCACCCCGCGACACGCACCTTCCAGGCGCTCCGCATCTACGTGAACGACGAGCTCGGCGAGCTGACGCAGGGCCTGGCGGCGGCGGAGCGGGTGCTGCAGCCCGGAGGGCGGCTGGCCGTGGTGACCTTCCACTCGCTGGAGGACGCCATCGTGAAGCGCTTCCTCAAGCTCCGGAGCGGCCGGCAGGAGCACGGCTCGCGCCACCTTCCGCCCGGCGCGCCGCCCGAGCGGCAACCCAGTTTCCGCTTCATTAACCCGAGGCCGATAAATCCCAGCGAGACGGAGACCGCCACCAACCCGCGCTCGCGGTCGGCACGGCTGCGTTGGGCGGCGCGAACGGACGCTCCGGCCTGGCCTGCAGAGGC
>JBAPMW010000133.1:0-3004 GCA_049278815.1 Hyphomicrobiaceae bacterium | reverse complement strand
GTGATATGGAATGTCAGGATTGTAGGAGCCGGCTCCTGCCCGAGCGGGCTCAGCCACGAGCATGGCGCCTTGCACAAGCCCGCTGTGCGCTTCCAGCGCAGCCATGAGGACGTCGTATCCCGCTGCTCTCAAGGCATCGCCGATGATCGGCGATATGTTCTCGTCGAGCAGGAAACGCACCCTTCACTCGGCGCGACCGGGTCAGCGACAAGGGCACGGGCATATTCGATGGCAGCAGTGACCTGCGCCTCCGTCAGGTGCGGATACTCGGTGAGGATGTCGGCGACCGACCTTCCCTCGGCGAGCCGCGTCAGGATCAGCTCAACCGTGATGCGCGTGCCCTCGATCACGGGCTTGCCCATCATGACCCTCGGATCGGTGACGATGCGGGCTGGTCTTGCCATGGCACCAAGCAGCTCCTTCTTGCTGGCGCCAATGCAGCACAATTCGCGACGGGCGTCGCGACAGGCATCCGGGGTGGTGCGCCAGCCGAAGTTAACGGCGGCCGGCGTAAACCATTCTCGGACCGACCTTGTGTGCTAATGAAGCCGGCATAGGGGCACGGCGACCCTCGCCACCACGCGGGGTCGCGCCAGGAAGAGCAACCGGCTGGGCGATGATCGGCGTCTTCGATTCGGGGCACGGGGGCCTCACCGTCTTTCGCGCGCTGATTGCGCGCTTTCCGGAGCTGCCCTTCGTCTACCTCGGCGACCACGACAACGTGCCCTACGGCGACCGGCCGTCGGACGAGATCGTGGCGCTGACGCGGTCGGGCGTGGAGGCCCTGTTCCGGCGCGGCTGCCGGCTGGTGCTGCTCGGCTGCAACACGGCGACCTGCGTTGCTGCGCGCACCCTGCAGAAGGATTGGCTCTCCGTCAGCGGCTGGCCGGACCGCAACATCCTCGGCATCGTCGCCCCCACCGTCGAGGCCGCCACCCAGACCCCTTGGGCAGTGACGGCGCCGCAGTACCCGCAGAAATACAACACCGACACCATCGCCGTGCTCGGCACCACACGCACCATCGCCTCGCACGCCTACCCCGAGGAGATCCGCAAGCGCTGCCCCAAGGTGACGGTAGTGCAGCAGACCTGCCCGGAGCTCGTGCCCGCCATCGAGCTGGGCGCATCCGAGGCGACCCTGGAGGCCGTGGTGCGACAGGGCGTAAGCGCCCTCCTGGCGCAGACCGGCGGCACGCCGCCGCATCGCGCCATCCTGGGCTGCACGCACTATCCCCTGGTGGAGCATCTGTTCCGGCGCCATCTGCCGGCCTTCACCCGGCTGATCTCGCAGCCGGAGGTGGTGGCCGACAGCCTCGAGGACTACCTCCAGCGCCATCCCCGCTACGTCGACGGCATCGCGGGCGGCAACGCCGCTCCGCCGCTGCTGCTGACCACGGGCGATCCGGCCCGCGTCAATGCCACCGCGCGCATCTTCTGGCCCGAGGCTCCCGCGCTCCGGCATTTGGCGAGGTAGCGCGGCTCACCGCCGCTCGGGTGGGCCAACGAGAGCATCGACCAGCGCCGCCGCGAGCCACTCCTGATATTTGTCGGCGCTCCAGCCGCCGACCTCGACAACCATGCGGTAGACCTCCCGGCCGGTGTACATCCACATGATCCGGCGTGCGTCCTCCATTGCCAGGCCCGGCTTCATCCTCGCGCTCGCCGCCAGCGCCTCGAGGCGGTCGCGCTGCATGTCGTAGCGCATGGCCTCGAGCTCCTCCTCCAGCTCCCTCAGCGCCGGCGAGAAGGCGGAGAGACCGCGCAGCCCGGCGAGCTCGGCGCTGAGGCGTGCCGGCGTGGACCTGTCGGCGCAGACCGGCCCGCTCGCCGAGCTGCCCGCCGGCGTCAGCGGCTATGTCGGGTGGGCGAACCGGCTGATTTTCGCCTCGTCCTATCTCTGGGTCGTGCTGGCAGCCCTGGCGGTCATCAGGCGCTGATACGAGGCCGGCGGGCGCGCCACTGACCGCCGGCCGGCGGTGGCGGCTGCTGGCGGCGGGATGGACGTTCGGGTGGTCGGCAGGATACGATTGGTCTGCCATCGCCGACATACTCGAGCGGGACAGACATTCGATGCGGGCAGATTGGATATCCGCGCTTCGCCCCGGCCGGCCCTCGAAGCGGGGTGCGCTGCTGGCCATCGCGGCCATGTGCGTCCTTGTCGCCGCCGGGCTGGCCGCCGTGCGGCGCGAGCAGATCGCGTTCTCGGCCACATGCTGGAGCAACGGCAACTCGCTGCGGGCGTGCGTCTGCGTCTACAGCGCGCTGGACGACCTTCCGGGCAGCTACCGCGATCTGGCGGTGTCGTGGGCACACGACAGCGGCACGGCCTTCGCCGCCGGCGTGATGCGGCTGGTTGCGGCCGAGACCTGGCGCGTGAGCGCGGCACGGATCGAGCGCCTCGTCAGCATCGGCGACCGGAAGGAGGCAATCGGGACGTGGATCTGGAAGACGGCCGACGCCATCGGCTGGATGGCCTTGAAGCAGGTCGCGCCCACGGTGGCTGCGGGCCTGGCCCCGCTGGTCGCGGTCCTCCCCATCGTCGACGATGCGATCGGAGAGCTGACCAAGGCCGACAAGGCCATCGGGCGACACTGCTGGAGCCGCCCGACGTTCCTGGCCAGGATCTACGACACCCGCACCGCCGCGGCCGCCAAGCTGGAGGCCCTGACAGCCGTCGCGCTCGAAGTCGCCACGGCGGCAGGCCAGACCACAGCCGAGACCGGCGCCACCACGACGGTGCGGGTGTGGTCGTGGGTCCGGTCTTGGTTCTGAGGACCGAGCGGCGGAGCGTACCCCGAAAGGACACGCCGCCTGGGCGGCGAGGAGCGGGCGCGCCCGTGAGCGCTTGAGCAAGCGCCTGCCGCCCCGACTGGAATTGCATCGCAGACACTCTTGCGACGGCCTGCTAACCTCCTGGGGGCACTGAACGTCGACGTTTCCCAAGTCCGTCTGGCGGTTGGCAAGCTGTCCATCAAAATTGAGTTCCGAAGCGAGGGGATTGATT
>JBAPMW010000132.1:0-1913 GCA_049278815.1 Hyphomicrobiaceae bacterium | reverse complement strand
GGGTCTGACACCAGGGGAGACGTTCGTATCAAGCGATTTTCGTCATCAAGGTCGGCGCAGACGGTGAGCGGCTGACGCGGTCTCCCTAAGGTGTCAGACCCAGAGGGTCTGACACCTTCGCGATCGCCGCCGCGATGGCGACGGTGCGGCGGGCCATCTCGGCGTGCATGATCTCCACCATCCGCCCTTCCACGGTGATGACACCCTTGCCGCGGCTCTCCGGCGCATCGAAGGCGGCGATGACCCTGCGCGCCCATGCCACCTCGGCCTCGGCCGGTGCGAACACCGCGTTGGCGACCGCGATCTGGTCGGGATGGATGAGCGTCTTGCCGTCGAAGCCGAGCGCGCGGCCCTGCCGGCACTCGCGGTGGAAGCCCTCGGCGTCCTTGAAGTCGTTGTAGACGCCGTCGAGCACGTCAAGACCGTGGGCGCGCGCGGCCGTGACGGCGGCAGAGAGCCAATAGAGCGCCCCAAGCCGGCCGTCGGACAGCTCGGCGCGGGTCTCCTTGACGAGGTCGTTGGTGCCCAGCACGAGGCAGGCGAGCCGGGCGCTCGGCGCCTTGGCGGCCCCCGCGATCTCCGCGAGGTTGAGGATCGCCAGCGGCGTCTCGATCATGGCCCACAGCCGGGTCCTGGGGGCTGCGCCCGCCCTGGCCAGCGCTTCCGTCGCGCGGGCGATATCGGCGTCGCCGCCGACCTTGGGCACCAGCACGGCATCCGGCGCGGCGGCGGCAGCGGATTCGAGGTCCGCCAGGCCCCACGGCGTCTCAAGGCCGTTGAGGCGGATGACGATCTCGCGGGCCCCGTAGCCGCCGGCCTTGACCGCCCCGCACACCTGATTGCGCGCCGCTTCCTTCGCCTCCGGCGCGACGGCATCCTCCAGGTCGAGGATCAGCGCGTCGGCGGGAAGCGATCTGGCCTTCTCCTGGGCGCGGGCATTGGAGCCCGGCATGTAGAGGACGCTGCGGCGCGGCCGGATGGTCATGAGCTGGCTGGGCTCCTTGGGGCTCCCCGGGCTTGTGCTTTGCACAAGTTAGGCAAGGCGCGCGAATTAAGCAAAGCCGGCGCAAACGGCTGCCCCGGCGGCTTGGCAGCCGGGCGAGCTTTCGGCAGAATTCAAGGTCACAGGCTTAAGGCTCGTAGGAGCGGGTAGCTGGTAAGAGCGGGCAGGAGAAGCACAAACCTCCCCACGGCGTCATCCCCGCGAAGGCGGGGACCCAGGTCGCCTCGCAGCGCGGGGTCGGTACAGATTTAAGGCTCCTGCGCCGCGGTATCGCCTCCACCGCGAGCGAGCCCTTGCTTCTCTGTGCACTGGGTTCCCGCCTTCGCGGGAATGACGCAAGCGGGGAGCGACACACCTCACGATGGGCCATCCCCGCGCTGGGATGGACCGCCCGCAATGCGCGGATTCAGAAGGGCAGGGCGGTGGAGCCAGCGGACGTAGCGATCGTAGGCGGTGGTATCGTCGGCAGCGCGGTGGCCTATTTTCTGGCCGTGGAGCGGCGCTTTCCCGGCCGCATCGCCATCGTCGAGCGCGACCCGAGCTACCGCGACAGCAGCACGGCCCGCTCGGCCGGTGGGGTGCGCCAGCAGTTCTCCACGCCCGAGAACATCGCCATGTCGCTGTTCACCCTGGCGACGTTCCGGCGCCTCAAGACGCTGTTCGGGGCGGATGCCGATGTGTCCTTCCGCGAGCAGGGCTACCTGATCCTGGGCAGCGCGGACGGTGCCAAGGTACTCGGCGAGAACGTGGCGTCGCAGCAGTCGATGGGGGCCGATATCGCGCTCATGGACGCCGCCGGCCTGACAGCATGTTTTCCGTGGCTCGCGGCCGACGGTGTGGCCGCCGGCGGCTTCGGCCGGTCGGGCGAGGGCTGGTTCGACCCGCCGAGCCTCGCCGGCCTGTTCCGCAG
>JBAPMW010000131.1:0-4960 GCA_049278815.1 Hyphomicrobiaceae bacterium | reverse complement strand
CCTTTGTGTGTCGCCGCCAACGAGATCGATCACAGCGTCCGCATCCCGAACCTTGTCCTCGAACCGCTCAGTCCGGTAGTCGATCACCGAGTCTGCCCCGAGGTCGCGCACAAAGGCCGCATCATCCCTCGCCGCGGTCGCAATGGTCCGCAAACCTGCACGACGGGCGAGCTGAACCGCATAAGCTCCAACGCTTCCGGCCGCTCCGTGAATCAACACTGTGCGCCCAGCCTTGAGTTGGGCCTGGTCAAACAACGCCTGCTGAGCCGTCACGGCAACCACAGGCACGGAGGCTGCTTCAGTGTAGCTGAGCGAGGTCGGCTTGCTCGCCACCATCGCTGCCGAAGCCAAAGCATACTCCGCATACGCTCCCACAAACTCCGGGTTCGTCACGCCATAAACCTGATCTCCCACGCGGGGGCTGGAAACTCCTGGCCCTACGGCGATGACTTTGCCCGCGAGATCCGAGCCCAGCGTCAAGGGCAACGGTTGCGGCGAAGCACCTTTGCCGGCCCTGATCCAGCCGTCCCATGGACCGACGCCCGCGGCTTCGACCTTGACGAGGACAACGCCAGGACCCGGATCAGGCCGAGGGATGCGCTCGAACCTCATGACGTCTGGCGGTCCGTACTCATGCACGCGCCAGGCCATCATCGATGGAGAGGGATGTTGCGCCATTATTGTGATTCCTGCGCGTGATCGCGCGCTGTCGGACCATCGTCTTTAGGGTCGACGACGGGCCCGCTCCTTGCCGGCCTTATTCTCGTGATGGAGGAGGATGGCACCTCGGCGGGACTATGAAACTCGGGCGCAACCCTGAGGAGTGAACGGCGCGATTGTGTAGTGCATTTTAAGACGAAAGTTCCAAAGCTGATGGTATGAAAGATGACCAAGCGCCACGAACGAAAGTTTTCTATCCGGTAGCGAGGCTTTTCCGGATCGACGGCCGGGTGCTTTCCCGAAGGCCCGGAACCTGTTGCTGCTTCGGATTGTAGCCTGAAGCTCTGGCGTTTACTTCGAATAGCGTCAGCATTCCCAGGGCCCTCGGCGGCAGACAACATCCTGCACACCCTGACGTAGGGTGCTGCGCCGCACCTGGGCACTTGGTCCGAGGTCAGTTGAGGGTCATAACTCGCCGTGCGACGCGCTCGCATCCGGCAGCAAAGCACCGGGCGCGGACGTGCCGCGCTGACGCTGACCTGGGAGACTGCTTACGCCCGCCGGCGGCCGAAGCCCAGGCGCTCGAAGAAGCCCATCTTGCGCGGCGGGGGAGCCTCCTCGGGCTCGCGCTCCGGCACGATGGAGCCGTCGTACTCCGGGTCGGAGCGGGCCGACCCGTTGCTGTGCGCCGCCCGCTCGCGCCAGTTGACGGGCGGTGACGGCCGGGCCGGCGGCCCCTCCTCCGGGGCGGTCAGCTCGCGCCAATTCACTGGCGGCGGATGGCCGTCGGCGGCTGTGCGGCGCGTCCTTCGCCTCGCCTCTCCCACCTCGACGCCATCGGGAAGGGTAGGAGGGCGCTTCGCACCTGTCTCGCCCGCGCGCCGTCCGCCGCCGGCGCCTTTCCGGGGCCGGGCTGGCGTCTTGGGCAGCGCGGAGAGGCCGTCCAGACCTGCCCTGGCGGCCGACTCCACATCGCCGGCCATGGCCATGGCTCTATCCCCGGCATCGCCCTCGCCGGTCCCCCGCTTGGACTTGCCGCGGCCCCGGCCGGTTGCCCGCTGCGTTCCATAGGGCCCGCCGCCCGCCAGTTGCTCGGCCATGCGCCGCCCATAGGGCTCGCCCGCCCCCTCGCGCTGTGAGCGCGGCGTCCACGCCGGCAGGTCGGCATCGTGATCGGGCTCCGGCAGGGCGGTCGTCCTCGGCATGCCGGAGGCCACGATCGACACGCGGATGCGGTCGCCCAGGCCGTCGTCGAAGGTGGCACCGACGATGATGTTGGCGTCCGGGTCCACCTCCTGGCACACCCGGCTGGCGGCCTCCTCCACCTCCCACAGCGTCATGTCGCGGCCGCCGGTGATGCAGAGCAGGAGGCTCTTGGCGCCCTTGAGGGTCACCTCGTCGAGCAGCGGGTTGACGATCGCCTCCTCGGCAGCGGCAATCGCGCGCTGCTCCCCGACGGCCTCGCCCATGCCCATCATGGCGCGGCCCATGCCCCCCAGCACCGCCTTCACGTCGGCGAGGTCCAGGTTGATGAGCCCCTCCTTCATGATCAGGTCGGTGATGGTGACGATGCCCGAGTACATCACCTGGTCCGCCATCACGAAGGCGTCGGCGAAGGTGGTGCGGTCGGTAGCGATGCGGAACAGGTTCTCGTTGGGGATGACGAGCAGCGTATCGGCGTACTTGCGCAGCTCGGCGATGCCCGCCTCCGCATTGCGCAGCCGCTTGGCACCCTCGAACTGGAACGGCTTGGTGACGACGGCAATGCTGAGGACGCCGCAGTCGCGCGCCTCGCGGGCCACCACGTAGGCCGCGCCCGTGCCGGTGCCGCCGCCCATGCCGGCGGCGATGAAGACCATGTGGGAATCGGCGACCGCAGCGCGGATCTCGTCGCCCGCCTCCTCGGCCGCGGCCTCGCCGATCTCCGGGTCGGAGCCCGCGCCCAGCCCCTCGGTCAGGCTGACGCCCAGCTGGATGCGCAGCTCGGCCCTGGACGAGGCCAGGGCCTGCATATCGGTGTTGGCGACCACGAATCTCACGTTGGCCAGCCCCGCCGCGATCATATTGTTCACGACGTTGCCGCCGGCGCCGCCGACGCCGATGACAGTTATGCGGGGGTTTATCTTGCCGGTGCTGGCCATGGGTCGTTCGAGTGGTGTCTCACGCGGGTTGCCGGCGGGCCATCAGCTCGCCACAGCGGCTCGCGAATTCCTGCACGAGCCGCTCGATCGTGACGGAGAAGGAGCCGTAGCGGGTGGCGAAGTTGATTTTGCTTTCGTCGTTGTCGCGCCACGTCGCCGCCTCCAGCTCCTTGCAGTAGGGCAGATACGGCTTCAAGATCTGGAATTGCGGCGCGACCCGGTCGAGCAGCCGCTCGATCGATTCCATGTGTGCCCGGTAGGCGACGCTCCCGGCCTTCTGGCGCACCTTGGAGACCACCGTGCCGACGAGGAGGTCGTCGAACGATCGGTCGGGGCGTGCCCGCTCGATCTCGACGCGCAAATGATCGATGGCTGCAAAGGAGATCTCGTTGGGCAAGGTGGGGATGATCAGGCCGTCAGCCGCGCGGATCGCGGCCTCGGAGAAAAGGGTGAGCCCCGGCGGGCAATCGATCAGGACGAAATCGAACTCGTCCAGCAGCGAGCGGAACACCTTGCCCATCTCAGTGGCGGCATTCTCATAGGCGGCGTGGATATCGCCGCGCGGCATCAGGGCCGCCACGATCTGGCGCTCGCAGCGCGGCATGTTGTGGCTGCCGGGCAGAATGTGCATCAGGCCCACCGCCTCGCTGACACAGAACTGGGCCGGGACCGCGCATGCAGCCAGCCGCGCGCCGTTCCTCTTGTTGGCAAAGCCGCTGAGCAGCTGGGCGTCCATGGTGGCATTCTTCCGGATCAGGCCGTTCAAGGTTCGCCGGCCCACCATGGCGATGGACGCGCTGCACTGAAAATCGCAATCGATCACCGCCACCCGCTTTCCCATCAGGCGGCAAATGCCTTCGGCGATCGCGATGGCAACTGTGGTCTTGCCGGTGCCACCCTTGAAGTTGATGGCGGCCATTACGGATTTCGGCAGTTGGATCTTGGACATCGGGCCACCCGTCCCCGCGCCCTCGCAGCGTGCCGCCCCGGACCTCATTGTCGAGGCCGGCACGAGACATGACGATGATGGGCTGTTGAAGGACGGTCGGTCCGCATCAAAGCCCCGACAAAGAACAGTCTGGCCGAACAGGCTTGACCGCGCATCGGGACGGGTCAGCGCTTTTTTTCCGGTCCCCCACGACGCCAACCACCGGACGCAAAAAGCTGTGAGTCTGCGCTCTTCTCCTTCTCGAACTCGTCAGCACTGGCAACGCTGCGAATCAACTGGAGCCTATAGAGATAAATGCAGTAAATCAATGTACAGAGGGCCAAAGACAGCCGATTGGCCATTTGGTTGTGGCGGGCCGGGCTGCGGCTGTCGCCTGCAACAGCGGGATTGCGAGGTGTCGCGCCATCGCGGCCTCGAACCGCTCAACGGTCGGCCGGCGCTCTGACCGCGGGCGCCGCCTCGCACCATTCGCCGACCGCCGCTCCGGGGTTGCGCAATGTACTGCGACGTCTAATAGTGATGTTGGAGCGTCTTGCGGGGCTGGTGCTGGGTTTTCCGAGGCGGGATGCCTGCTGTGCAGAGCGATATGAAGTTCCAGGTGCGGCCTCTCTACCTGCAGGTTCGCGACGCTCTGCTGGAGCGCATCAAGGACGGGCGCTGGAAACCTGGCGCCAACCTGCCGAGCGAGATTGACCTATACCGCCAGTTGGGGGTGAGTCTTGGTACCCTACGCAAGGCCTTGAGCGTGCTCGAGAGCGAGCAGATCATCGTCCGCGAGCCGGGACGCGGCACCTTCGTCAAGGACCACCAGGCCGGCCACGCGCTGGGCCGCTTCAATCCGATCCGCGGGGCGGACGGGGCGCCCCTGCGCGGCCAGGTGAGGTCGCGCAAGATCGGGCTGGTCGCCCCGACACCGGCGGAGCGCGCCGCATTGCGCCTGCAATCCGGCGACCAGGTGGTGCGCATTCAACGCCTCAGGGTGCACGCGGGCCGCCCCTTCGCCTACGAGCAGGTCGGCGTCTCGGACCGGCGCTTTCCGGGCCTCGCGGAGCAAGCCGACATCCCCGACGAGCTGGAGGATCTGGCGCAGGATCGGGGCGTGATCCTGGCGCGCGCAGAGGCCAAGGTGAGGCTGGCGCCGGCCTCGGCGGCGGCGGCGCAGGCCCTCGCGCTGGCCGAGCGGACACCCCTCCTGGCGCTGGAGCGCATC